>JADZBJ010000403.1 GCA_020852155.1 Saprospiraceae bacterium
AAACACTATGGCGAACTGTTCGAAGCCTCCATCCAGCCGAATGCCGATACCAATTTCAAAAAATCCGACCTGGCTCAGCAAATGCTGACGATTGATAAAACCCTTTCCGTGGGTTTTGCACCACACCCCAAACCTGTCGCAGAGTCCATCCTGAATCAAGTAACGGATACCATTCTGAATCCGAAAACGACCTCGGTGCTCTTTGCGGTTATGGAACTCGAAAGCACCGGCAGCGTGTCGCAGTCGTTGCGGGAAATTCATAAAAACGACAAAGTATTCTCGCTCGGCATCACCGATAAAGAAGGCGAAAAAGGCGATGTGAAAATCAAACTCTACGAACCGCGCAGCAAACGCGGCGTGCTGGTGAATGGCAAAGACACGCCGAAAGTGTTGCCGCCGCCGTTTGACAGCGAAGCCTCGCTGGGTTTGGGCCACCAGGTGCACCACAAATTCGTGGTGACCAATTTCAATCAACCCGACGCTACGGTGTATTGCGGCTCGTCAAACCTGGCATTGGGCGGCGAAACCAAAAACGGCGACAACCTGCTCAAAATTCAGGACCCGGATATTGCAGCAGCCTTTGCCATCGAAGCCATCAGGCTGATTGACCATTTCCAGTTCAGGAACAGACAATCAAAAGAAACAGACGTCAAGCCGCTGGTGTTGAACAGTACCGACCAATGGACAAAACGGTATTTCGATCCGAATGACTTGTATTGCCTCGATCGGAAATTGTTTATCGGGCTGCCGGCTAAGGTGTGATTTGCTTGGTGAACGACAGAGACCCCATCTGCCAGCGATTGTTTTCTTTAACGTACACTTCGGTGACGATAAAAGGATTGACTACTTCATTGCCGCCGACAACAGCTGTTAATGTAATCTTGTTAAGCAGGATGGCTGTATTTCCGATAACGTTAACCGATACTTCATGAATATCGGCTTTTTTGTAGTGAATTCCTCCGCTTTGGATGACATTAATTTCCTGCGTTTTTCCCCAGCTTCCACCCATGTGTACATAGACTGATTTGTCATGGAATAAACTGGTCAAGTGCGCAACATCTTTATCTGCCATCCATTGCCATTTTTGCTTTGAAAGGTCAATTATTTCCTGTTCCACTGTATTATTCGCGGTGGCTTTATAGATGGAAAAGTAATCTTCATCCATCACCTTTTCCAGCCATCGGGTTGGCTGGGGCGCGGTCATAGCCAGGTAGGCAAATACGCTGTCAGGCGTAGCGCCGTGCCAGTGTTCAACACCGGGCTGGCATTTAATCAACGCTCCTTTACGCACGACTTGCAAGGATTTGTTTCGTTCCTGATAATATCCTACCCCATCGGTTATATACAGTTGTTGCCCTCCTGGATGGACGTGCCAATCCAGCCTGGCCCCAGGCGCAAAAGTGGCCTGCGCAACATTATAGTTGAAAATAGAATCTGCTACACCAGCGTGGCTCAGCCAGACATCGCCTGTATGATGGACATTCGGTGATTTCTCCCCGGTTTGAGGTGTTGCAGGCGTTTGGGCAAATGCGTATCCTGTAAAAGCCCAAAAGATAAAGATCAATGAATGTAGTTTCATAAACATGTAGATTGAACAGTTGTGTTTTTTAATAGACAAAAGTCCCGCGTGATATCGGCATCTCACTTATCTTCATTACTGATATTACTACCTAAATTCCTGAAAGGCTGTTTTGTGATCAATATGGAACCACCACGTCGTTTTGAAGTTGTCAATGATTATAATGCATTTAACAACCACCCGTTGCTGCACCCCTTGGTGAATGTAATTGATATGTCGAGGGCCAACCCGCGTCAGTCCGTGAATATGTACTTCGGATTTTACGTCGTTTTCTTAAAAGAAGTTGATTGTGGCGATATCCGATATGGTAAAAAAAATTACGATTATCAGGAGGGGACACTGGTGTTTATTGCGCCCGGACAGGTTGTTCAAGTTGATCGCACAGGAGTGACGTACCAGCCAAAAGGACAGGCACTGGTTTTTCATCCAGAACTAATTCACGGTACAGCACTCGGACGTCATATGAAGGATTACTCCTACTTCGGGTATCAATCCAATGAAGCGCTCCACCTGTCAGACAATGAAAAGAAAATTGTACTGGATTGTTTTGCCCATATTCGTTACGAACTGGAGCATGCCAGTGACCAGCACAGCAACAGGTTGATTGCGTCCAATATCGAATTGCTCCTGAATTACTGTGTTCGATTTTATGACCGCCAGTTTGTTACCCGAAACAACACAAATAAAAGCCTGGTAGAAAAATTTGAGGCTTTGTTGAATGAGTATTTCACGTCAGACGCTCCGCTAACCATTGGCCTTCCTAATGTGGCTTATTGCGCCCGGCAATTAAACCTGTCGGCAAATTATTTTGGCGATTTGATTAAAAAAGAAACAGGCATTTCTGCACAGGAACACCTACAGAAAAAAATCATCCTGGAAGCCAGGGAAAGACTCTTCGACCGCAGTAAATCCGTCAGTCAGGTTGCTGAAGAATTGGGTTTTAAATACGCCCAACATTTCACACGGTTTTTTAAACAGCAGACAGGGCAATCGCCGAATGCTTATCGAGGGAGTCTTTGAATAGAATTGTTGCGATGGGCGCATTTGTCACCCCAGATGTCCCCTGTATCCTGCGTTAATCTTCGTGTGTCCCGGCGCTAACTTTGCAGTTTCATAATCTTACCTGCCTCAACATGAGATATCTTATAGCAATTTTCCTGCTTGTGTTTATGATGATAAACACAAACGCCCAGCGTACCTGTGGCACGATGCAAGTTCACGAAGAACTGCTCAAACAAGACCCCACCTATCGCGATCGCCTTGAAGCCCAGGAGCGCCACATTCAACAACATGGCGCGGCCGATCGCGGCGTTAGCAGTATCATCACTATTCCGGTTGTATTTCATATTGTTCACAACGGCGATGCTGTTGGTACCAATGAAAACCTCTCCGATGCCTTGATCGCAGCGCAACTGGATCAGTTAAATCAGGATTTTGCCCTGGCAAACTCCGATTTCTCAAGCACACCTGCCGTGTTTCAGGGACTGGCCAGCAACACCATGATTCAGTTTTGCATGGCCGAACGCACTCCTGATTGCCAATCCTCCAACGGCATTCACCGATACAACGGCGGACAGGCCGACTGGGCAACCGCCGACATTAATTCCATACTTAAACCTGCCACCATCTGGAATCGCGACCTGTGCCTCAACATTTGGACGGTCAACTTTGACCCCTCGTCCACGTTGCTGGGTTATGCGCAGGTCCCGGGCGGCCCGGCCAATACAGATGGCGTGGTGGTCAAATACACCAGCGTCGGATCGTTGGCCATGCCTAACCCGGTCAGTTCAAACTATAATCAAGGTCGTACCATGACCCACGAAGTAGGCCACTGGTTGAGTATGTATCATATCTGGGGCGATGACGGAACCGCCTGCACAGGCTCTGATTTGTGCGCCGACACGCCCAATCAGGCCGACGAGAATTACGGCTGCCCCACATTTCCAACAGTGAGCTGCAGCAATGGCCCAAACGGCGATATGTTCGTGAATTATATGGACTATGT
>JADZBJ010000404.1 GCA_020852155.1 Saprospiraceae bacterium
CTATAAAATCCTGAGCATGACGGATGCCATCGGTAAAAAACCGGACGTGGCTATTTTCTCGGCGGGCGGCTCTGTATCGAAGGAAATGGCGCCGCGTTTTGCAGAGGTCGGCACTGTTGTTATTGACAACTCGTCGGCATGGCGCATGGATCCCGAAAAAAAATTAGTGGTGCCGGAGGTGAATGCTCAGGTTTTGACCAAGAAAGATAAAATCATCGCCAATCCGAACTGCTCCACCATTCAGATGGTAGTCGCGCTCAAGCCACTGCATGATCGCTATAAAATCAAACGCATCGTTGTCAGCACCTATCAAAGCGTGACGGGTACTGGCGTGAAAGCCGTCAACCAGCTGATGAACGAGCGCAAAGGCAAGACCGTCGCCGATCGCGCCTATGCTTATCAGATTGACCTCAACCTGTTGCCTCATATTGATGTGTTCACTGACAATGGCTACACCAAAGAGGAGATGAAAATGGTCAATGAAACGAAAAAAATCATGGGCGACGACAGCATCCGCGTTACAGCAACAACGGTACGCGTGCCGGTTATGGGCGGGCACTCGGAAGCGGTGAATGTTGAATTCGAACAGGATTTTGACCTCGATGAAGTACGCAAACTGCTGAGCGAAGCACCAGGCGTAGTTGTGCAGGACAATGTTGCTGAATTACAGTACCCGATGCCCCTGCATGCGCATGAAAAAGACGAGGTATTTGTAGGCCGTCTGCGTCGCGACGAAAGCAACCCGAATACCCTGAATATGTGGGTGGTGAGCGATAACCTGCGCAAAGGCGCTGCCACCAATGCCATTCAAATCGCAGAGTACCTGCTGTCAGTGGGCATTCTGAAAACGAAAAAAAAGTAAGTTATTAGTGGTGAGCGGTAAGTGGTTAGAGGTTAGTTTTTTTATACACTACAAATGTTGAATCACTAACCTCTAACCGTTTACCACTTACCACTAATAACTCAATTTTGCCAACGCGGCCTGTACCGTTGCCTTGTCTTCAGTGTAGGTTACGCCGTACCACTGGCTATCGCTGGTGAGCACTTTCAGGCGAATTTTTCCTTCCTGAATCATACGGTTGGCTACGGTCGGTATGTAAAATTCCGCTTTGGGATTTTCCTGATTGGCCAGTACGAATGCTCGAAACTGGCTTTCGATTTCCGGCAAAATGCTGTGGTGGAATCCCCAGAAATTCATGGACACCGGTGTGTCATCGCTCAACGGATGACGAACGCCATTTTCCACATAAGCAATACCCTCCGGGAAGCGTTCGATTTGAGTGCGTTCAGTTACGCCGCTCAGGAAGCCTGCATGATCTACTTCGCAGACGCCGCGCGACACTGCGCCATTTTCAGATAAAGTATTGCCCACGGCGTAGGCCACCATACCATACTGATCGGGCGCACAATCCTGGCGAAGGAAATCACCTATTTTTTGAAAAGCATCAGCGCCGTAAAAATCATCGGCATTGATCGTCACAAAAGGCTCTGTGAGGTGCTCGCGGGCCGACAACACCGCATGGCCTGTACCCCAGGGCTTGAGGCGTTCAGGGCGCTCTTCCAGCCATTCAAGCGCCGTATCCATTTCCTGAAATGCGTATTCCGTACGGATCAGCGGCTCGATACGCGGCCCTAATTTTTCACGAAAAGCCGCTTCAATGTCTTTTCTGATGACAAAAACGACTTTCCCAAAACCAGCCCTGATGGCATCCTGAACAGAATATTCCAGAATAGCCTGGCCTTTTGGCCCCATGCCGTCAATTTGTTTCAGTCCGCCGTAACGCGAGCCAATGCCCGCTGCCAATATCAAAAGTGTGGGTTTCATTTATTGATTCGATTATTTCGATTAAGTCCGAATGATTCGATTGATCCGATTGATTCTATTAAGTCCGATTGATTCGATTTTTCACCACTAAGACACGAAGGAACACGAAGAGGCACTAAGAAAATCCGCGTGTTATCCGCGTTCCATCCACTCTACGACGGGCAATCGAACCAATCGGATTTAATCGAATCAATCGGCTCAATCATTTCGCTGTTTTCCAGAAATGATCAATGCTTTGATGCAGATCAACGGCCATTTGTTCAATGGGTTGGTATCGAACGGTGGCTTCGTATTGTTTAAAAAGATTTGTGATTTGTGTTTCCGGCACTTTGGAGGCCATTGCCAGGTTGCGAATGTGCTCCTCGCCAACTTTCAGCATTTTTGACTCGGTGTCCATTGGAATGCTGATGTTGTAGCGATCCCGAACATCGCCCAGGAACAGCCGCATATTTTGAATACAAAGTTGTTGAAAATCGCTGGCCTTGAAATGCAGGTGCGCTATGGTGGAAATAAATTCGTAGGACGTATTTTCATTTTTAGGTAAAATCGGGATGATCTGCCGCCGCCGTTTTGCCCGGAACAACAACCAAAGTCCGGTTAAAATCGCCAACAAATACCAGGCCCATGCCAGTGCGGGTTGCTTGAGGATGAAACTCAGCAAATGGTCGTCTTCCAGGTTGTTGCCGGAGTAAGGGCTGCCATTTCGGCGGCGGGCCACGGCTTCAGGCACACGACTTGTAGCATCCCAGTAAATATCGCCTTCCGGCAAATGAGATAAAACGCCTGCGATATAGGGCCGCATGGAGCGTTTTGACAGTGTGTAGTTGGAAAAGGCAATCGGGTTGGTATGCAGCAAAAAACGGCCTTTGCCATGCGGAAATGACACGTAATTGGCGTGCGTTCCGTTCAGTCGCCCCAATACGCGCTGTGGCAGATTTTCGCAGAAAAACTGCTCGTCGGCGTAATGCCAATAGTAGGATTTTCGCTCATTCTGTTGGGCATATTGCAACGGATAGGCTGTATCCGGCAGGGTTGGTGTGATTAGTGAAGCGCTCACTAATGAATCTTCAAATGACGCGTAATCCGACCAGATGGCGTCGCCGCATTCCTCAAAATAAATGAAGGTCATGAGGTCAAAAGGAATGCTTTTGCTGGCAATAAAAGCCGTATTTCCTCGAGCCACAAAATCAAGCAGTCGCTGCGTACTCACTGAATCGAGGTACATAGCCTCGCCCACGAACACATAATTGTAGCGTTGCGTACTGTCTTGTGGTAGTTCGAAGCCGACATTTTTGCTGATGTTTTTACAGGTTTTTCCTGAAAAATAATCATCCAGCAAAGCCCTGAATGCCTGCGTGCCGTAGGGTTGGTCGTTGGTTTCGCTGTAGCCTTTTTTAGACCACGACGATTCCTCCCAGTCAAAACGCGTTTTTTGCTGCTGATACCAGGCCAGAGCGCCCAGCAACAGCAGGACAGCAAGTACTCCCAGAATGACAGGCCAATAACCGCGTTTCATGCCGCGAAGTTAGACATGATTTTTTTGCAAAGCAGCGTGGTTGGATAAAAAGCCTTACTTTCGCACACACGATTTTAAACACGCTCATCATGCACGAATCATTTCTCCACTTCCTGTGGCAATGGCGGCGGTTTGACGCCCGTGACCTTCGCAGCACCGAAGGTCAACCATTGCGCATCGAAAGGCAAGGCATAAAAAATACCCATGCCGGCCCCGATTTTTTCAACGCTCAAGTCTGGATTGACAACACCCGCTGGGCGGGCAATGTCGAACTGCATGTACGCAGTTCTGAATGGCATGCCCACGGCCACAGCGATGATCCGGCTTACGACAATGTTGTGTTGCACGTCGTGCTCGACGAAGACCGCCCCGTGGTGCGACAAAACGGCGAGCGCATTCCGTGCCTGGAATTAAAAGGTCGAATACCAGAGCATTTAACCCTGATCTGGCAACAACTGGAATACGAACGCCAACAGATTCCATGCGCAGATTTCTTTTTGAAAATACCGCATATCATTCGGTTTAACTGGCTCGACCGATTGCTCATCGAACGGCTGGAACAAAAAACGCTGGTCATTGCCCAAATCCTGGAACGCCATCAACGGCATTGGGAAGCGGCATTTTATGAACTGTTGGCCCGTAATTTTGGCCTGAAAGTCAATGCCGAACCCTTTGAAACCCTGGCGCGCCAACTGCCGCTGAATATTGTAGCCCGACATAAAAACAACCTGATGCAAGTCGAGGCGCTGGTGTTCGGCCAGGCAGGCCTGCTCGACGGCGAATGGGCAGATGAATATCCGAAAGCCCTGGCGCGAGAATACCGACACCTTCGGCGAAAATTCAACCTGACGCCGATGGAAGCAGCGCAGTGGAAATTTTTACGTCTGCGCCCGGCTAATTTTCCGACTGTTCGACTGGCGCAATTTGCAGCCTTGCTGCATTGCTCGGTGAATTTATTCTCCAAAATATTGGAAATGAACAACTTGCGCGATCTGGAACACCTTTTCGATGTGGAAGTTTCCGACTACTGGCTGACGCATTTTCGATTTGACAAAGCATCTGTAAAGCGCCCGAAACGCCTCGGGCGGGATTTTTTACACCTTCTTTTTATCAATACCATCGTGCCGTTTCTGTTTCATTACGGAAAGGAAAATGCACGCGACGACCTTCAAAAACGCGCCCTGGAATGGCTGGAACATCTGCCGCCCGAAACCAACGCTATCCTTGACGATTGGGCGAATTTGGGCCAAACAGCCCGAAATGCCTACCAATCGCAAGCCCTGATTCACCTCAAAACGCATTATTGCGATCAACGGAGGTGCCTGGAATGCGCCATCGGCAATTCGATTTTGAAATAAGTTTCAGACAGATAACCTGGGTAAAATGCGCAGGGCTGGGAGGTTGTTTCAAAAAACGCCCGGCACTTTCAATCTTTCACGACCTATACGGAAGAAATTCATGTTTTAATTAAAAACAAAAAGTTTTATTTTAAAACATAAAACCTGCTACTTTTGCCCATCGTTTTTCATTTCGATCCCTTTTATGGCAAAGCAAAAACGCGATAATTCCACGCCGCCAACCACATCGCAAAATCACGAAGATCACGTCATCACCCTGTCGGGGATGTACCAGAACTATTTTCTGGATTATGCGAGTTATGTTATCCTTGAACGCGCTGTTCCGGCGATTGAAGATGGCCTGAAGCCCGTACAAAGGCGCATTCTGCATGCCATGTTTGAGCAGCACGACGGGCGTTATCATAAAGTGGCTAACCTCATTGGCCAGACCATGCAATACCACCCGCATGGCGATGCGGCCATTGGCGACGCCATGGTCAACATGGGGCAGAAGGAGTTGATGATTGACTGTCAGGGTAACTGGGGCGATTTTCGCACGGGCGATTCTGCCGCGGCGCCGCGTTATATCGAGGCGCGCCTGACCAAATTCGCGCTGGATGTGGCTTTTAACCACGACACGACAGTCTGGCAAATGAGCTACGACGGTCGCAAGCGCGAGCCGGTTAATCTGCCGATGAAATTCCCGCTCATCCTGGCGCATGGTACAGAAGGTATTGCCGTTGGTCTTTCCACACGCATTTTGCCGCATAATTTTATCGAAATCATCAAGGCGAGCATCGCGTCGCTCAAAGGCCGTAAATCTGAACTTATTCCAGACTTTCCCACGGGCGGTCTGGTGGATGCAGCGAATTACAACGGCGGCGCGCGCGGTGGCAAATTGCGTGTACGCGCCAAAATCAAGGAAATTGATAAAAAAACGCTTCAAATTACAGAGATTCCCTTTGGCGTCACCACCGGCGACTTGATCGAAAGCATCCTGAAAGCCAACGACAAGGGTCAGATCAAGATCAAAAAAGTGGTGGATAAAGTTGCCGCCAATATTGACATTGAAATCGAATTACAGCCTGGCGTCAGTCCCGATGTTACCATTGATGCGTTGTATGCTTTCACTGATTGTGAAGTCAGTATCAGCCCCAACTGCTGCGTCATTGTTGATGATAAACCGGTATTTACGGATGTAAACGAATTGCTGCGCATTTCAACGGATAACACCCGCGAACTGCTGCGACTGGAACTGGAAATCCAGCGCGCCGAACTGGAAGAAAAACTCCACTTCGCCTCGTTGGAAAAGATATTTATTGAAAATCGCATTTACCGCGACATCGAAGAGTGCGAAACCTGGGAGGCCGTTCTGGAAACCATTGACAAGGGCTTAAAAAAGTATGTCATTACGCCCGCCGACCCTGGTTACGCCAAAGAATCCAAAAAAATAAAGCTGCTCCGTGAGGTCACCGAAGAGGACATTGTTCGCTTGACGGAAATCCGCATCAAGCGCATTTCAAAATTCAACGCCTTCAAAGCCGACGAGGAAATTGCCAAACTCAATGGCGAGTTGGAGGAAACCAAGCATCACCTGGTCCACCTGACAGAATATGCCATCGCGTATTTTGAAAATTTGCTGGCGAAACACGGCAAAGGCCGCGAAAGGCGCACTGAAATCGCCGCTTTTGATACTATTCAAGCCACAGCCGTTGTGGCGAACAATGCCAAATTGTATGTTAATCGCGCCGACGGATTTATCGGTACAGGCCTGAAAAAAGACGAGTTCGTTCAGGACTGCTCGGATATTGACGATGTGATCATTTTCCGCCGCGACGGCGTCATGAAAATCGTGCGCATCGGTGATAAAACATTTGTCGGCAAAGACATCGTGCATGTGGCCGTCTGGAAAAAGAACGACGAACGCACGACCTACAACATGGCATACTCCGACGCGAAAACGGGAAAAACTTTCGTCAAGCGTTTTAATGTCACAGCCATTACCCGCGATAAGGACTATCAATTGGGCGCTGATACCAAAGGCTCCAAAATGCTATACCTGACGGCCAATCCGAACGGTGAAAGTGAGGTGGTTAAAGTAACGCTCACGGCAGCGAGTACCGCACGGGTCAAAATATTCGACTACGATTTTGCAGAACTGGCCATCAAAGGACGCGACTCGATGGGTAATGTGCTGACCAAATATCCGGTAAAGGAAATCCGTCAGAAAGAAGTTGGCAAGAGTACCATCGGCGCTCAAAAACTGTGGTTTGACGACATCACCGGTCGCCTCAATACCCAGGAACGCGGCGCTTTGCTGGGTGAATTCGACACCGGCGACAGCCTGTTTATCCTCTTCAACGACGGCTCTTACGAAGTCACGGACCTCGATGTACAACAGCGTTTTGACATGAAGGAAATCCAGCATTTGTGCAAACTGACGCCCGAACTGGTGGTCAATGCCGTCCACTTCGACGGACATAAAGGCTGGACAATGATCAAGCGTTTCAAAATCGAAACCAACAAACTCAAAGAGCGTTACTCTTTCCTGACCGATCACCCTAAATCCAAGCTGCTTTTTGCTTCCCTGAAACCCAACCCGCGCATTAAATACACCCTCAAAATCAAAGGCAAGGCCATGACCGGCGAGGTGTCATTGGGTGAATTTATGGAAACCAAAGGCTGGAAAGCCGTTGGTAACCGTCTGAGCGACCAGATATTGAGCGCCGTTAAGGAAATTGAACCGGGGGAGTCAAAATTGCTTCATAAGTCTGAAACGCCAGCGGCGGCAGCGGTGCAGCAAACGAGCCTGTTTGAGCAGCCCGAACCACCGGCAGAGGTTAGCGAAAACAGCAAAAAGACATATAAAGCAGGCGATACGATTGAGTTTTAAAGTACCGCCGAACCCCGTTCGGCGATGCTACGTGAGGTCTGTGCACGCCGAACGGGGTTCGGCGGTACTACGTGTGTGCTGTGCACGCCGAACGGGGTTCGGCGGTACTACGTGTGGTCAGTGCACGCCGAACGGGGTTCGGCGGTACTACGTGAGGTCATTGCACGCCGAACGGGGTTCGGCGGTACTACGTGTGTGCTGTGCACGCCGAACGGGGTTCGGCGGTGCTACGTGTGTGCTGTGCACGCCGAACGGGGTTCGGCGGTACTACGTGTGTGCTGTGCACGCCGAACGGGGTTCGGCGGTACTTACGAAACAAGTTTATACATTTGTCGCCTTTGAGGGCGCGAATCCGCAAAACCTCAAATCATCTTTATTGTTGGTATGAATATATCTGACATCTCCCTCCGACGGCCAGTTTCGGCAGCCGTTTTAAGTATATTGATCGTTGTTTTTGGTGGCCTGGGGTATAGTTTCCTTGGGGTGCGGGAATACCCCGCTATTGACCCGCCCAATATTACGGTGCGAACGGCCTATACCGGAGCCAACCCTGAGGTTGTCGAAAGTCAGATTACAGAGCCGCTGGAAAAAGCCATCAATGGTGTTAGTGGTGTTCGGACCATTTCCAGCCAATCGGCTACAGGTGTCAGTATTATTACTGTCGAGTTTGACCTGAGCTCCAACCTTGAACAAGCCGCCAATGACGTGCGCGACAAGGTGTCGCAAGCCCAACGGAACCTGCCTCAAGACATTGACGCGCCGCCGGTCGTCACCAAAGCCGATGCCAGTGGCGATCCGATTCTGTTCGTTCCTGTTCAGAGCACCACGCGAAATATTATTGAACTGACCGACTACGTCGAAAATGTATTGGTTGAACGCCTGCAAACCATTCCCGGTGTATCGGCAGTGAATGTGTTTGGCTCCAAACGCCCGGCTATGCGCCTGTGGATGGATCCGGCAAAAATGAACGCACACAATGTAACGCCGGAAGATATTCTGGCGGCACTCAGTCGTGAAAACGTCGAATTGCCGGGCGGAAAATTGCGTGGCGACGCTACGGAACTAACGGTAAAAACCTTTGGCCGACTACAAACAGAAGATGATTTCAACAACATGATCCTGCGGCAGCAGGGCAGTTCGGTGTTATATTTTAAAGACATCGGTGAAGCCGTACTCGGCCCTGAAAACGAAGAAACCGGCGCGATTCGCAACCTGGTTCAAGGCGTTTCGATGGCGGTCGTTCCACAGCCGGGCAGCAACTGGATTGAAATTGTGGATGAATTTTATCGTCGTTACGATCAGATTCAAAAAGAACTGCCTCCCGATATTGTCATGAATATCGGTATTGACAAATCGCGTTTCGTGCGCCGGGCCGTCAGTGAAGTGACCGAAACACTGTTCATTGCCATTGGGCTGGTGGTGCTGATTATTTACCTGTTTTTCCGAAACTGGATTATTGCCCTTCGCCCCCTGATTGACATTCCGGTGTCGTTGATCGGCGCGTTTTTCATCATGTATATTTTCGGGTTCAGTATCAATGTGCTCACGCTGCTGGCTATTGTACTGGCTACCGGACTGGTGGTGGACGATGGCATTGTCGTGACGGAAAATATTTTCAAAAAAATGGAAGCGGGCATGGATAAGTGGACGGCGGCGCGAGAAGGCACCCGTGAAATTTTCTTTGCCGTAGTGAGCACGTCCATTACGCTGGCGGTGGTGTTCATTCCGGTTGTGTTTCTGCAAGGTTTTACCGGCCGACTGTTTAGGGAGTTTGGTATTGTGGTGGCAGGTGCAGTATTGATTTCTGCCCTGGTATCGCTGACATTGACGCCGGTATTGAACGTAAAAATGAGCGGCGGTACGCATCATGGCTGGTTTTATCGTGTCACGGAGCCATTTTTTAGTGGTCTTGACCGCGTTTATGGCGGTACAATGCGTTCTTTCATGCGTTTCCGATATGTCAGTCTGCTGATTCTGGTCGCCTGTTTTGGTATGATCTGGTATTTCCAGGGAACGTTGAAAACCGAGCTGGCTCCGCTGGAAGACCGCAGTTTTATTCGTACTTCCTTGACGGCGCCTGAGGGAACAGACTACGACAAAACGCGCGACATCATTTACAAGCTTTCAAAAACCATGATGGATTCCATCCCGGAATACAAAATGGTTTTCGGGATAACAGCGCCGGGTTTTGGATCAGCGGCAACCAATTCAGGTTTTGTTTCCCTGTTGCTGAGTGATCCTGACGAGCGGAAACGCTCGCAAATGGAGATTAACAACAAGATACAGGCGCTGGCCAAAAAAATGCCGGAGGCGCGTATGTTCCCCAATCAGGACCAGACCATTCAGGTCGGATTCGGGCGGGGGTTGCCAGTGCAGTTCGTATTGCTCAATTTGAATTTTGACAAATTGAAACAGGTGATACCGAAAATGCTGGAAGAAGCCCGAAAAGACCCGGTTTTTGCCAATGTTGACGTTGACCTGAAATTCAATAAACCAGAACTGCTGGTCGAAATTGACCGCCTTAAAGCCTCAGAACTTGGCGTGAGCATTCGCGACGTTAGTGAAGCCCTGCAACTTGCCCTGTCAGGCCGCCGCTTCGGTTATTTCCTTCAAAATGGCAAGCAATATCAGGTGATCGGCCAGGTAGATCGCGAAAATCGCGACGAGCCGCTTGACCTGACAGCCATGTACGTGCGCAACAATCGCGGGCAAATGATTCAGTTGGACAATGTGGTGCGTTTCCAGGAAGCCAGTAGTCCGCCAACATTGTATCACTATAATCGCTATAAATCTGCGACCATCAGCGCGTCACTGGCGCAGGGGCATACATTGGGCGAAGGGATTGAAGCGATGGAGCGCATTGCCAAGGGGCAATTGGATGACACTTTCCAAACTGACTTGAATGGCCCATCCCGCGACTTCCGCGAGAGCAGCGGCAATACGTCGTTTGCTTTTTTCCTCGCACTGGGATTGATTTACCTCATTCTGGCCGCACAGTTTGAAAGTTTCAGGGATCCGTTCATCATCATGCTGACCGTACCGCTGGCCATTGCCGGTGCTTACCTGAGTCTTTCGGTAACGGGTAATACCTTGAATATCTTTTCACAAATCGGCATGATTATGCTGGTGGGCCTCGTCACAAAAAACGGTATTTTGATCGTGGAATTTGCCAACCAGAAACGAGCGCAAGGCATGCCAAGGTTACAAGCCGTACAGGAGGCCGCCCAGGCACGACTCAGGCCGATTCTGATGACCACCCTCGCTACAACACTGGGCGCCCTGCCAATTGCACTGTCTTTGGGCGCTGCCGCTACCAGCCGTATCGGTCTGGGCGTCGTGGTGGTCGGCGGACTGATGTTCTCCCTGGTATTGACGCTTTTCGTGATTCCGGCCATGTACACTTTTCTGGCAGCGAAAAAACGAAATGACAATTTGTGATGTGATAAAACTAAGGCGCGATTTATTTCCCGCAGATTTCGCAGATCAAAAGCGCAGATAGCGCAGATTTTCTGCGCTATCTGCGGAAAATACTACGCCTAATTTTCCCCTTGCTAACAAACAAGAATCGCCTCGTCAGCACGTCTGACGAGGCGATTCTTGTTTATAGGAAGGAATCAGTGCAAATCCGAACTATCCGCAATATCCGCGTTTCAATATCCGCGCAAATCCAAATTATCCGCGCAAATCCGCGTTTCAATATCCGCGTAAATCCAAATTATCCGCGCAAATCCGCGTTTCAATATCCGCGCAAATCCGCGTTACTTCTGATAATTCTCGTTGAAAAACTCGCGATAACCGCTGAGTGTCTTGTTTTTCAGCACTTTGCGATAGTTTTCCTGTGTAATGACGAAGTATTCCTTGGTGTAGGTTTTCTTGTCGCTTTCACCGAGAAAATCCTTGGCGGTTTTGATTTCTTTCAGGTAACGCATAGCAGTCTCGCGGTTATCGAATTTGCGAAGCACGAGAATCGGCGTTTCGCTGTCTGAACCCAGGAAGATATTGGACATACGAATGCCCTCACTTTTATGCTTTTCGTTGTTGTAATCAGAAATGGACGACTTGATCGGCTCGATGGCTACATCGCCTTGAATGACCACCAGCAGGTAATGCAACTTGTCGTCTTCGAGGGTAAAGGAAGCGTCAACGCCATCTGCGTTGGCGTCGGGCGCTTTTTTCGTGTCATCTACTTCAAAACCCTTGCAGTTTAGCAAGCGGGCGATCTCCTTGGCGCGAGTAGCCTCCACGCTTTCAGGGTAACGACCGATCACTTCTTTCAGTGCAGTACAATAGGCGTCATTTCCTTGCAAATTGCCCACACAAAGGGCGCTGAGCAAGGCGAATTTCGGCATAATGGGGTGCTGCGAACCAAATCGTTTGGGGGCATCGGCACAGCGGTCAAAGGCATCTTTGTAGGCGCCCTTGTTAAATGCTTTATAGGTATCCTCGTAGTAGTTGTTGATTTCGCGTCGGCGGGCATCGGTAGCGCTCAGGAAATTCGGGTCACTGATGGCGCGAGCGAAGGAACTGGTCGGGTATTTACCGACTAACTTGTCATAGTAGTATTTGGCACGATCTGCATTGGTCAGTTCGGTGTGTGCCAGATAGCAATAATACCAGGTTTCTTTTTCGTACTTCAGGGTGTCCGGGTAGCGGCGCTGAAGTTCTTCGAGCGTACCGACGCAGCGTTGATTGTTCTGGATTTTATCGCGGAACAAGGTGCCTAACTGGTACATCGCTTCATACGTAGAAGCGTGGATAACGGACAATTCGGCTTCGCTTTTGGGTATGCCTGAGAAAATGTCGTTCAGGTCAGCGTCGTCATTGATTGCGCGTGTACTGTCGGCAGCAGCCAATTCGTCGTTGCCGCCTGTATTGGGTCGGTTACTGCGACGCCAGTTGTCTTCCAGTTTTCGAGTTCCCCACGTTCTGGAGAAGTCTTTCTTTCCTTTTTTCAGGAAATTTTCATTATAGAAATAGAATGTTGACGCTTTGGCTCCGGCCACTGGCGGCGGCGCTTTTCCGGCGTTTGGATTTTTGGCTTTTTCTGCCAGTTCCTTTGCTTTCCGATCGGCCTCGGCGCGCGCTTCTTCAGCCCGGCGTTTTTTAATGGTTTTGGCCAGGTCTTTCCTTTCTGCATCACTCATGCCATACACACGGATGATGCTGTCGTTGGCTGTGATGGTTTGAATGAGGCGCGCAATGTCTTTGAGGTTTACGGCGTAGTCGTTGACGCGTTTGTAGCGTTCGTCGGTATTCGGCAATACGGTGAGTGTGCTGTCGAAATAGTTTTTAGCCTGCACGAAGTCTTCATCGTCAAAGTACAGGTTGGCCAGCATGAGGTATGATTCGGCGCGTTGTGCGGCATTCCCTGTGTTAAAGTCAAGTGATTTACGCAGGTAAGCAATGCCGTCTTTTTTAGCGCCTTCCTTGAGGGCGATACGCGCCATGACGAAGTAAATCTGGTCGCGGTATTCCAGGTTTTTGCCGTCTTTCAGCAGTTTTTCACAGGAATTGGTGGCAGATTCAGCATTGATCTTTCCGTTGGCCCATCCTGCTTCGATCTGGTGCAGGCGTGCATTGAACTCCATTTCATACCTGGGGCGGCTGTTCAGCACCGTTTCAAAGGCTGCATAAGCCTTGTCCATTTGTCCGGCGCGTTCGCTCAACTGTGCCAGCACATACGCCAGGCGAGCGCGCTGTTTCTTTTTATCGGTGTATTTAATAGCCTTTTCCAGGGCGGGAATGGCCTTTTCATATTGCCCCTGACGGATGTACAGGTGTGCGAATGCGGTGAACAAATCATCGCGTAATTTCAGCGGAAACCAGCCATCGGCTTCGAGGTCGCGGAACAGGAATTCTGCTTCATCAAACTTTTCGCGTTCGATCAGGGTGCGGCCGTACCAAACCATGGCTTCGGGGTAGGCCGCGGTGCGCGACCATCCTTTTTTGTAAGGGTTTTCACCAGCAGGACGAACGTATTCCTCTTCGGGTTTTGCCGCTTCTTTCTTGTCGGCTTCCTTGTTGTCAGCGGCTTTTTGATCTGCTTTTGCTTTTTCGTCGGCCTTGGCTTTGTCGCTCTTGGACTTGGAGGATTTTTTCTTCTTTTTGGAGGATTTCTTCTTCTTTTTAGAGGAAGTTTTCTTCTTGGTATCCTTTTTGGCCGACGCTTTTTTCTTCTTTGATTTTTTTGCTTTCGGCACCTTTTTGCGCGGATCCTGCTCGTCTTTCATGTATTTGAAAGTCGCTTCGGCTGTTTCAAAATCGCGTTTCATGTATTGCGATTGACCGATCAGCAGGTAGCAATCATCTGTCCAGCCGCTCACGCGGTGCAGGGCGATGCCTTTTGATGCCTTTTTAATGACATTTTCATAATCCGAGCCTGCGCCTTTGCTGTCGGAGGCGACAGCGGGGTACAATTCCAGGATTTTGTTGTAATTGTCCTTATAGGTCAGTTCCGACTTTTGCGTGGTCAGTCGGAAAAGTTCATCGGCATTGAACCAGTAGTTATAGTGGGACGTTAAGTTATGGTAACGGCGTTTGAAACCGGAAGGTTCGGCATTTTTACTTTTTTGCGTGACGCAGCCAAAAACGATGGCTGTCAGGACAAGCAGGAGCGCAGGGTATTTCCAGAAATTCTTCATCAAAACAAGATGGATTAAGCAGGCTAAATGGGTGCGAAAATGGGCATTCAGGTTGCCTGAGGCGCCAAAAAACCAGTGTAAAATTTCATTCGCCCCCTTGCTCTGCTACCTTTGCGTTCTTTTTGGAAAACAGTGAGACTTTCCAGTGCCATCAACCTGACGATCCAGTCAGTCAATCCTTAAAAACTTCAAAATCATTTAGGGGTTGTTTAAAATTCACTCACTGGCTCAAAAAGGCATCTTTTGCCGCTATCCTTTTCTTGTTTTTCAGGCTGAAACCCCCGCTTCACCCCGAAAAACAAGGATCGGCTAACACCAAAATCTGCTCTTTTTGAATCCAGCAGGGAAATTTAAACAACCTCTTAAATCCTGATATAACTTGGCTAAAATACTACTGATAGAAACGGCTACAGATGTCTGCTCGGTTGCCATCGCTAACGATGGCGAGGTAATAGCCTTGATGGAATCCGGTCAGACAGCCAGTCATTCAGCGGTGTTGACCAATTTTATTGCCGCCTGTACAGAAAAGGCGGGGTTGCACCTGACTTCACTTGATGCCATTGCCATTAGCGGCGGACCGGGGTCGTACAGTTCGCTGCGTGTTGGGGCATCTACGGCCAAGGGCATGGCCTATGCGCTTGACAAGCCTTTAATAGCCGTTGATACTTTGTATTCGCTCGCCGCAAGGGTCATCGCCCGTGAAAATGGCCCATTCTTCGTTGCGCCCATGCTCGATGCACGCCGAAATGAAGTTTGGACAGCGCTGTACGACCATGAAGGAATGCAAATAGCAGAAAACCAGCCACTCATTCTGGATGGAAACGCACTGACGGAATGGCTGACACAAATGGGCGTTAAACCGCAAGATAAGGTTTTATTGGCCGGTAATGGCGTACTCAAAGTACAGGAAAACGGGTATGCATATCAGGCCGAAGACGTACGTTGTTCGGCCGTTTCCATGGCGGCTATTGCCGATCAATATTTTCGTGAACAAAAATGGGTGGACACGGCTTATTATGAACCCTTTTACATGAAACCACCCAACATCACAACCCCGAAAAAACAGTTTTTGAGTGATTAGAGGTAAATGATTCGTGATTAGTTTTTTTCAACATTTACACATGAAAAACTAATCACTTACCGCTAATCGCTAACCATTAATCACTTACCTCTCATAATCGTTTACCGCTAAAATGCACGAAATATCCCATACCACTCCTGCTATTCAGGCTTCGCATATAAAATTCAGGAAAGTCGCCAACGACCCGATTCAGGTGCAGATGTACACCCTGAAGAACGGATTGCGCCTTTTTTTGAGCGTTCGAAAAGACGAGCCGCGTATTTACACCGAAATCGCCGTGCGCGCCGGCAGCAAGCATGACCCGGCCGACACGACCGGACTGGCGCACTATTTCGAGCACATGATGTTCAAGGGGACTGACCGACTGGGAACGCTGGATTGGGCGCGTGAAAAGGTGCTCCTCGACCGTATTGAGCAGTTGTTTGAACAACACAGGGCCGAGCAAGACCCTGAAAAAAAGAAAACCCTTTACGCAGAAATTGACCGCCTGAGCCATGAAGCCTCGCGGTATGTAGCGGCCAACGAATATGATAAACTCGTGAGCGCCATCGGCGCCAAGGAAACCAACGCCTACACCTGGGTGGAGCAAACAGTGTATGTCAATGATATTCCTTCGAACGAACTCGAACGCTGGTTTACCCTCGAAAGCGAACGATTCCGCCGACCGATCCTGCGCATGTTTCACACCGAACTCGAAACGGTGTTTGAAGAGTACAACATGAATCAGGACAAGGACTTTCGCAAGACCCTGAAAGTCATGCAGCAAGCCCTGACGCCTTCGCACCCTTACGGCACACAAACCACGCTTGGCCGCGGTATTGACCTGAAAAATCCTTCGCAAACCAACATCTACCGCTTTTTTGATCAATACTACGTGCCCAACAACATGGCCATTATCCTTTCGGGCGATATTGACCCGGCCCATGTTGTGCAGTTGGCAGAAAAATATTTCGGCGAATTCAAGTCGAAGCCTATCCCGAAATTTCGTTTTGAACCACAGCCGCCCGTTGCAGGTCGCAGTTTCCAGGAAGTTTATGGGCAGGAAAGTCCGTGGGTAGAAATGGGTTGGCGTTTTGATGGCGCTTCGTCGGAAGGCGCTATGTTGCTGCCCTTGATCTCGACCATGCTGTTTAACTATCAGGCTGGTATTTTCGACCTGAATGTCATGCAAAAACAGCGTCTCCTGGAAGTGTATGTCTATCCGCGCGTCATGGAAGATTTCAGCACGCTCTGGCTGCTGGGTAAAGCACGCGATGGCCAGAAAATGGAGGATGTCGAGAAAATTTTGCTCGAACAAATTGATCGCCTTCGACGGGGCGATTTTGCCGACTGGTTGCCCAAGGCCGCCCTGCGCGATCTGGAACTGGCTGAAATTCGCGCTTTTGAAAAAAATGCCGGTCGCGCGTCGGCCATTACCGGCGCTTTTGTCAATGGCGTGAATTGGTCTGACATGATAGGCCGATGGAAAAAATTAGCCACCTGGGACAAGGCCGCCATCGCTGCATTTGCCCAAAAACATTTGCGCGACGACAATTTCGTGGTCATTTACAAGCATACGGGCAATGACCCGAATGTAATGAAAGTGGAAAAACCCGCCATCACGCCAGTGGAAATCAATCGCGATGGAGCATCCGAGTTTGCGCGTCAATTTCTGGCGCAACCTACGCCTGAACTGCAACCGGAGTTTATTGATTTTAAAAAACGGATAAAATCAACCATGCTGCCCGGCAAAACCCGACTACGCGCCGTACAGGAGCGAAAAGGCAAGACATTCCGACTGCATTATTGCTTTGAAATGGGCAAACTGGCGGATTCAAAATTGTCTTTGCTGGCTGGTTATATGCCCTTTTTAGGCACATCAAAATACACGGCCAGCGAACTGCAACAGGAGTTTTATCGCCTGGGTGTCCATTTTGCCGTTACCTGCGAGGATCACTATTTTTATATCAGCCTCAGCGGCTTTTCCGACGCATTTGAAGAAGGCCTGTCGCTGATGCAGCATTTGCTAACTGATGCGCAACCCAATGCCGAAGCCCTGGAAAATCTGGTGTCGGATATCCTCATGCGCCGCGAAAACAACAAGCGCGACAAACAAACCATATTGGCCAAAGGATTGGTCAATTATGCAAAATACGGCCCGATTTCGCCATTTACAGACAAACTGACGGCTCAACAACTGCGCGAAGTCAAGCCTGAAACACTGACTGATATGCTGTCGCAACTGTTGACCTATCGTCATGAAGTGTTTTACAGCGGCCCGCTTACGCCTCGTGCTGCGGCCAATGTTTTAAAGCATTATGCGGTTACAACGGCCCTGAAAAATCCGCTGAAGCCCAGAAAATACCGCGAACTCAGCCTGAAAAAAGATCGTGTACTTTTTGTGCATTTCCCGATCGTGCAGGCCGAGATGATGCTTTTATCCAAAGGAACGCCCTATTTCAACCTGGAGGAATACCTGATGAGCGAATGGCACAATCAATACTTCGGTTTTGGCCTTTCAAGCATCGTTTTTCAGGAAATACGCGAGTCCAAAGCGCTGGCTTATGCCGCTTGGACGCAGGCAACCAATCCGGCGTTCCGTCGTCACGCACACTGGCTTCGCGGCTATGTGGTAACGCAAACCGACAAATTGCACGATGCGGTTAGCGCATTCCAGCAAATTTTGAATGATATGCCGGTTTCCATGACGCAAATCGAAAATGCGCGTACGGGAGTGCTCAAGCAAATTGCCGCCGACCGGATTCTACCCTCCGACTTGTATTGGGTGGCGCGCACCAACAAAAAACGAGGCTTCCCTGACCGCGACCTGCGTGCCGATATTTATCAGCACCTTCAAAACGCCACGGCTGAAGACCTGATTCGTTACCATGAAAAATTCATCAAGGACCGCAAGTACAATTGGCTCGTCATGGGTGATCGCGACAGGATTGATTTTAAAATGCTCCGAAAAATTGGCAAGGTGCAGGAACTTACCCTCGAACAGGTTTTTGGTAACGCGGGTTGAATGTTGAAAAGTTGTTGAAAGTTGAAATGGTTGAAAGTTGAATGTGACTGATCCTAAAACTGCTTTTCCGAACCATCTTCAAACCACATCAAACGGCGCGCAGCGCCACTCAAACGCGAGCGCCAGCGAGCATTCAAACCACATCAAACGGCGCGCAGCGCCACTCAAACGCGAGCGCCAGCGAGCATTCAAACCACATCAAACGGCGCGCAAGCGCCATCAAACGCGAGGGCCAGCGAGCATCTAACCACTTCTAACTACTTCTAACTACTTCAAACGGCGCGCAGCGCCACTCAAACAACTTCTAACAACATAAATGGACAATATTAATCAGGATTGGACACCACCGTCGCCGGATGCGCATGTCAGGGTACGTCAGATTTTGGCTGTACAGGCCGGTCTGTTTATCCTTGGCTCTGGTCTGGGGTTGCTGGCTTACATGGTTTTGGCCTGGCTCATGGGTTGGCCGCTGGAGTTGACCATTAATGAAGATTCGGGCTGGTCGGATCGCATGGCCATACGCACCCAACTTGGCTTGGGGCATTTGTTTGGTTTTTGTGTGTCAGGCTGGTTGACGATTTGGCTGTTTTATCGGCGACTCGGAGGTCACGGGCCTGATTGGCGCGACTATCTGGGTGTGCGTCAAGCGCCAACTGGGCAACAAATTGGCCTGGCGATTTTGTTAATCGTAGCGTCCATTCCGATGGTGTTGTATTCCTATCAAATCAATAAAATGATACCGTTGCCGGAGGTATTCCATTTTATGGAAGATCAAACCGAAGAGGCATTGAAAGGAATATTGAAAATGGACAACCTCGGCGAATTGCTGTTGAACGTGACCATTATCGCCCTTTTGCCGGCTATTGGCGAGGAGTTGTTGTTCAGGGGCGTATTGCAGCGTCAGTTAATGCGCAGGGTCAGTCATCCGCTAGTGGCTATTGTATTGGCTTCGGTGATTTTTAGCGCCTTTCACCTACAGTTTGAAGGGTTTATTCCGCGTTTTATTTTAGGGATGTTGCTGGGCTGGATTTACTGGCAGACAGGAAATTTCTGGCTTCCGGTCATTGCGCATTTTTTCAACAATGCTTTTCAGGTGGTGGGCCAATATTTATACAACCACAATTTGATCGCTTTTAATTTCGAAGAAGATATCGAAGTGCCCGTGCTCGTGGCGCTCGTATCGGTCATCATGGTGGGGCTGACGATGCGTTTGATCAATCATCAGGTGCGATTCGTACGCTGATCCTTTTCAAATTGTATATTTTTTTTATTTGAAATTTGAAAAGTGTCAGCAAACGAAATTAGTGAACAGACACAACATTCTCGTCGTTGTGAATTTTATAGGCTTCCTTAAAGCCGTTCAGCGTCAATTTGATATTTTTCAAAGGCGCTTTAATGTCCCTGAATTCCTTAATAATTTCCAGGACATCAAAGTCAATGTACTGTGTGGTTGACGCATCAATCACGACTGTCGCATTTTCAGGAAGTTCATCCAGCGTTTCGCGGATGGAGGCCTTGTTCAGAAAAGACACTTCTTCTGCCAGGTGAATGCGAACGACATCACCTTCGTGGTGTTTGCTCCTGTTGAAATAGTAAGAATTTTTCAGGTTTCCGTGCAAAATAGCCCCAAAAGCCGTGATTAAACCGGCAACAACGCCGATCAACAAGCCTTCGCCCTTAAATGGCTTGTACAAACCCAGCAAGTCAATGCCGATAATGACAGCCACCGTGACAAAAAACGGAATGTACTGGTATTTGCCGTTGGCGATCATTTGTTTGAAAACCGACAGTTTGCACAATTTGTAGCCCGTCAGCAAGAGAATGGCCGCCAGAGCAGAGAGTGGAATCAGGTTGAGCAAACCAGGAATGGCAACAACTGTCACCGCGAGCAGCAACCCGTGAAAAATAGCTGATAACTTGGATTTCGCACCGGCGTGTACGTTCGCGCTACTGCGCACAATTACGCTCGTGATGGGCAAACCACCGATCAGGCCCGAAACGGCATTGCCGACGCCCTGTGCAAACAACTCGCGGTTGGTATTGGTCACATGGCGCTCCGGGTCGAGGTTGTCCACCGCTTCAATGCTCAATAGCGTTTCGAGTGAAGCAATAATGGCGATCATAATGCCTGTTATGACCACTTTTGACTCCAGAAAACCGTTGAAATTCGGCAGTGTGAAAAAGCCGAGAAATTCCTGAAAACTGCCGGCCTGTTTGATCTGCACCAGGTGGTCAGGCACAATCGCCAACGGACTGTTGGTGGCCTTGAAAATTTCATTGATAACAATGGCTGCAATGACGGCAATCAAAGCGCCCGGTACAAATTTTACCCTGTTTTTGATAAACGGTTTTTCCCAAACAATCATAATCGCCAGCGAAATCAGGCAAACCAGAAACACACCCACATCAATGTGTTGAAAAGGCAGCAACAGTTCATGCCAGTCTTCATTACCAAAGGGGAACAGTTCGGTCAGGTTGCCTTTTTCATCACGGTCATAGCCCGCCGCGTGAGGTATTTGTTTGGCAATAATCAGAATGCCAATGCTGGTCAACATCCCTTTAATGACACTCGATGGAAAGTAGTTGGCAATGCCGCCCAAACGGGCGACACTCATGCCGATTTGTGTCAATCCGGCAATTAATACGGCACATAAAAACAGGCTGTAATCGCCAATGCTGGTGATCGCGCCAAGAACAAGCGCTGCCAGACCCGCCGCAGGGCCGCTGACACTCAACCTTGAATTACTTAAAAAACCGATGACAACACCGCCGACAATACCGGAAATCAATCCACTGAAAAATGGCGCGCCTGAAGCAAGAGAAATACCCAGACAAAGGGGTAGTGCAACTAAAAATACGACCAGCCCGGCTGGCAGGTCATTGCGTAGGGTTTTGAACATAGGGAGAGCAGTAAGTTGGTAGTGGTTAGCGTATTTTGGAGAGATATTTGCCCCGATGATTGTCAGGGCTTATATGCTCCAAAATACTCGCTAACTTGATTAAAATGCTTACGGATAACCCTCCATGCGCGTGCATAGCCAGTAATCCGGGTTATTAAAAAATGTGAGGATTGAGTGGTGAACAACAATGGCGTGAAAAAGTTCGCAGACCTCAATTCTGGGCATAAGAAATTTATCGCCCTTTAACCACTTTTGCACAATGCGCTTTACCGCCACTTTGCCAACGGATCCAGTAAATACCTGAAGGCCAGGCGGCAGTATTGATATCCAGAATGCCTTGCTGATTAATGCGATAAGTGCCTGTTTCTCTACCTGATCCATCAAATACCCATAAAAGACCAGTTGCTCCGGGCAGTTCTACATGAAGTGAATGACCAAAAGGATTGGGCGATACCGCCCAGGATTTGCCAATGCCTGGATCGGCAGCATCAAGGGCTTCATTAATGATATTATAGACTACGGTGCTATCCGGGTAATAAACAAAAAACTTGTCCTTTATTCCACTTTGATGGTCAACAACGCCGGTTCTGGCGCCTTGAAAATGATACAGCGTCTGCCCGTCGGCACGTAATATCACGACGCTGGTTGCATTTTGAGCAGTCTGGTAAGTAAACCGGAACTCAAGTTCCCCAGTTGATGAAAAACGATTTCTACTTACGCCTTCATTCCAGAAATGGCCATATAAGGAGGGAACTTCGAATGACTTGATGAGTTGAAAATTTGCATCGTAGCATAAAAGGGTTTGATTTCCGCCAGGCTGCCGACAAAAGAAGACCTCTTCATCCAGGCCTGTTAATATGCGTGTAGCCTGCCCTGGAAGTGTTGCTACCAGAGCCATCGTTTGAGGGTTGTAAAATTGTGTTTCAAGTACGTCCGGAGCGACGTAATGCACCAGCATAAAGTAGGTATTTTTATTGGGTAAAACACTTGTCTCGTAGCGGAAGCAAGGTTTTTCAAAAAGGATTACCCCGTCCTCTCGTGCGATACGGCACGTTCGCTGATTGAGAATATCGCCCTCCCAGGTCATGCCACAGAATTCAATCAGGCTATCAGTATTGAAGAGTTGCTGTGTGATAAATGAATAGTATTGAAACTGGGGAAAAGGAAGATTGACTGTTTTGACAAATTGATGCTGGGCGTTGTAAAAATGAAACCCATCAAATCCTCCGTATGCCTTGTATGAAACATAGTGTTCACCGCCAATAGCAAACCCGTTGCGACTGACGACCTGCTGGTAACCATAGTCATGTTCCTCAACCATGCCCGGAATGCCCCAAACAGTAGTACCTGTGAGCAGTTTGTTTGGCTGCCCGGGTATCTTAAGTAATTTGGCTGGGCCCTGAAAATTAACCGGAGGATTGTTTTCGTCTTCCAATCTTGCTCCAAACACGTCCTCTCCGATATATGCCCAACTATAAAAAATATCAAGGTCTGGATCACTATCAATTAGCGCTTCAGATAGCAGGTTGATAGTGCAACTGATATACGAATCACCAGCGCCTTGCAAGTATTTGGTTTTCAAAAATTCATGGTTGGCATTGAATATAGAAATACTACAAGAGTCATCAAGCACATAGGTCTCTCCCGAAGAGTCAAGAATAATCCGTTTGAGCGAGTGTGATGGGTATTGATGTGCGCGCTGGAGTTGAGCCGAAGCAACTGTTGCAACAAAAAAGGCTGCAAAAAGAAATATTGTTGATTTGGTCATGGTAAAGAATGAAGATAAAGGTGAGTTAATGTAGTGAAAGGGGAAGTTCCGGTTTTTTCGTTAAACGCAATAAGATTGTCAACGATACGCTTTGGAAACAAGGCGCTATAATTGGTTTGCGCGTTGTATTGACAAGCCGATAAACGTGTATTCAACCGGGAATTAACAACATACTCTACCTTTGCGCCATGATTCGACAACATTTGATTGCCCCATCGGTACTGGCTGCCGATTTCGCTCACCTGGAGCGCGATATAGACATGGTGAATAACAGTCTGGCCGACTGGTTTCACCTCGATGTCATGGACGGCCGTTTTGTGCCGAACATCACTTTTGGTATGTTCATCGTAGAAGCCATCGGGCGGCTGGCGAAAAAGCCGCTGGATGTTCACCTGATGATCGTCGAGCCGGAGCGCTACATCGAGTCGTTCCGAAAAGCCGGAGCAGACGTCATTACGGTTCACTACGAAGCCTGCCCGCACCTGCACCGCACCATTCATCAAATTAAGGAGACTGGCGCAAAGGCAGGCGTGGCGCTCAATCCGCATACGCCGGTTGGTCTGCTGGAAGACATCATCGAAGACATTGATCTGGTGTGCCTCATGTCGGTCAATCCGGGTTTTGGCGGACAAAAATTCATTTACAGGACACTGGAAAAAACGCGTCAATTGCGCGACATGATCATCGTGCATAATGCGCCGACATTGATCGAAATTGATGGAGGCGTTGGGCTGCAAAACACCGAAGCGCTCCTGCAAGCCGGCGCTGATGTGCTGGTAGCCGGTAGCAGTGTTTTCGGCGCAACAGACCCTGCCGCAACGATTGCCCATATGAAATCGTTTAGCAGCAAATTCGATGTATGAAAAAAATTGACCGCCTTGTGCTGACATCCTTCCTCGGCCCCTTCGTGGTGTCGTTCGGGATTGCGCTGTTTGTGCTCATCATGCAGTTTTTATGGCTGTATATTGATGAGATCGCAGGCAAGGGCGTCAGTATTTTTATCATGCTGGAATTGCTGGGTTACATGTCAATTTCCACGTTTCAAATGGCGCTGCCCATTGCAACGCTGATTGCTTCCGTCATGGTGATGGGCAATCTGGCCGAGCGTTATGAGTTGTCCAGTATGAAATCGGCGGGTGTATCGCTGTTGCGTGTGATGCGCAGCCTGATTATTGCAGCGGCTTTTCTGAGTGTGTTTTCTTACATCACCGCTGATTTTGTCATGCCGATTTCCAACCTGAAATTCAAATCGCGGCTGTACGATATTCGAAAACAAAAACCGGCATTGACCCTGGAAAAAGGCATTTTTAATGAAGATTTCAGGCAGTTTGTCATTCGTATCGGCGAAAAGGAGAGCGATGGCGAAACTATCGGCGAGGTGATGATCGAAGACCAAACCAACCTCGGTCAGGTGAAATTCAACCAAATCCTGGCCGACAGCGGACAAATGTTCACTTCGCCCGACAAGCGTTTTTTTGTCATGAACCTGTTCAAGGGGACGCAATACCAGGAGCCTGGCTCGCAAAGTCAGAGCGCGCAAAAACAACGATACCCCTTCGTCCGCACTAACTTTTCTTCCTGGACCAAGGTCTGGGACATGCGCGAATTCGAAATGGTGCGCACTGACGAAGATCGTTTCAACCGCAATCGCTCCACACTCAGTATGGATCAGTTGCGACACAACCTCGATTCGTTGGTTAGGACAATGCAGGAAGGGAAAAATGCGATGGCCGACGATTATCTGGCTACCTTCAAACGGATATCTACTTTGCCGCCGAAAGCGCCCGCTCCGCAGCCTGAAAAGGCCCCGCAAAAAACGGAAGAAAAACCTGCCAATAAAGCCGCAACGACACCCGTCGGGCCGGTTATTCCGCGACAAAACATTGACAAGCCGCTCGATCAATACACTTCACTTCTGCAAACGTATGTTACTGAAGATACGGCCAAACTCCTGATGGAGGCGCGCAATCGGGCCAATATTTACAAGACCACCCTCGAAACCCGTCAGAGTCAAGTTGAAAGCCGTCGGAGAGAATGGGTAAAAACCGGCTACGAATTGTATATCAAGTACAGTTTCGCGCTGGTATGTTTCATATTCGTCTTTATCGGCGGCCCCATGGGCGCCATCATTCGAAAAGGCGGTTTTGGCTATCCGATTCTGGTATCCATCATCTTCTTTGTCACTTTTATCATGCTGACCATCATGTGTCGAAAACTGGCGGAGGCTTATGTACTCACGCCGTTTTGGGCAGCCATGGTGCCTTGCATTTCCCTTGCGCCCATCGCCATTACGCTGACGCGAAAAGGGATCAACGACGCACAGATGTTCAGCACTGAAAGGCTGGAACGCATCTGGATGTGGCTCAAAAAACGCTTTCAAAAAACACCTCGACTCACATGATGCCACGCTGGTTCAACGGCTGGTTTTTTATTCCTGTCGCTGTTTTGTTTGTCATCGGTTTATGGTGGCGCAGCACATTGCCTTATGGCGATGAAATAATTTATTTTAATGGTTTCAGGGAGGGTGCGCTCTCTGACGTTTTTCAATGGATCACGCATCTGGGCGAGCACTGGGGGTATTTTATCGTTCTGGCAGCGCTGGGCCTCGTCCGGCAACGCCGTGTTTTTATCCTGACGGCTATTGTTGGCGTGGCGGCTTTATTGATGTCTGCATTTGCTAAAAGCTGGTTCGACGCGCCTCGCCCCGTCACCTGGTTTGATGAAATGGGCCGAAAAGCAGAATTAGTGCTGGCGCCCGGCGTTGAGGTCAATTATGGCTATACGACATTCCCTTCGGGGCATACCATGGCCGCTTTTGCGCTGGCTTGCATCCTGTCGCTGTGGAGCGCCGAACGCGGCCGCCCTGTTTGGGGACTGGTTTGGGCAACATTGGCCGTCATGGTGGGCATTTCCCGAATTTTTCTGGTGCAACATTTCCTGCCCGATGTACTCACCGGCGCGGCCATTGGCATGAGCATCGCGATTATTGTCTGGGAACTGGCCAGCCGACGTTGGAAATAGCCATAACAGAAGTCCTGCGAGTAGTGCTGTTCTGTGCATTGATTATTAACCGCTAAAGACGCATAGTCTTGAAAATCAAAAAAATAGCGTTTTTCGCGTCTTTAGCGGTTAATTTGAATCACCACATTTCCCATTTTCTTCCCTGTGGCCACGTACTGAAACGCTTCACTGATTTGTTCCAGCGGAAACGTTCGGTCAATGAGCGGATGAAAACGGCCCTGGGATAACAGCGTATTCATCGTGCCGAGCGTGGCGGGAATGTCTGACGGAAAAGGGAAAATTACACGTTTTCCCCCGCCAATTCCGGTAATCATTGGTAAAAACAAATGCTGCGCCCAAGGGCCAGGCTCTGACGAAATGTAAATGCCTTTGGGTTTGAGCAGTCGTTTGCAGGCCCCGAAAGTGCTTTTCCCGACAGCATCGAACACGTAGTCAAATCGCGCTGATAGCCGCGTGAAATCCGTCTTCCTGAAATCAACCCAATGATCGGCGCCCAGCGTTTTCATGCTTTCCATGTATTCTGTGGGGCCAACTGCGGTGACTTCCAGTCCTTGCGCTTTTAACTGTTGCACCAGGGCCGAACCTATCGCACCCGATGCGCCGTACACCAGCGCATTTTGGCCCGATGCGATATTGACTTTATTGTAAAAATTCAAGGCGTAGTGCGCGCCTTCCGCGCTGGCAGCAGCTTCCAAAAATGAAACATTATCTGGAATGGAAGCAATGTTTGCTGCTTCATGAAGGCAAATATGCGTAGCGTGACTGCACAGCCCGAGGTCGTTGAATCCCCAAACCCGTTCGCCGGGTTGCCACAACGTTACCTCCGAACCTGTGGCTTCCACCACCCCTGCGAAGTCGGTGCCGGTGATGGGCAGTTTCGGTTTTGACAATCCTGTAAACAAGCGCATGATGTAAGGCTTCCCTCGCAAGATTGCCATATCCGTTCGATTCACGGTGCTGGCATGTACGCGAATCAGTATCTCTTTTGGCCCCGGCGCGGGCGTGTTTACCTCCTGAACCTGAATGCCTTCGGGTTCGCAGTATTGGGTACGGATGGCTGCTGTCATAACGTATGATTTTTGTGCAGTACATTATACATTTAGAGCGGGAGTTGCGCTGGCTTTATTCATACCTGCTTCTAACCATCAATTTGTTTAATCATGGCGCTTATGTACTGCAAGTAAAAATCTGTACAATATCTGTCATTTAAACCTGATTTGGGCAGCTTGTGTATATATTACTACGAATAACCGCCATTCACCGACGAGAATTAAGTGGATTTATTGAATTTTGGTAATAACTTAGCCCCAGCGGGGCGTAACGTCTGTAGTAGCCTGAAAAATGTAAAAAATACCGAGGTGCGTAGCACCGTAACGTCGGGTACGCGTAAACGAC
>JADZBJ010000405.1 GCA_020852155.1 Saprospiraceae bacterium
CATATTCCGGTGACTGCGTGCCAGGCGTATGGGATCCCGACTGCTTTCCGCGACGTTCACTCCCGAACGGTGCGCAGCCAGGGCTTGTTCAAATGGCCCGGCTGACTCGTAGGCATTGCCGAGGTTGCTGTATTGAATGGCAACTGAGTGCATGTCGCCGATTTTCAAGCGTAATTCGAGCGCTTTGTGGTGGTGTTCAAGGGCTTTTGCCGTATTTCCCCGAACTTCTTCGACGATGCCCATGCCATTCCAGGCGGCGGCTTCACCTTTGATGAATCCCGATTTTTGGGCCAGCGTAATCGCGGCTTGCAACTGGCGTTCTGCTTCGTCAGTGGCGGTTTCGTTGATTTCCCAGGCCAGGTCAACCATGCGCATGACGCGGGCGGTATCGGATAGTTTCTGCGAGAGCAATCGGCGGATCGAATCAGCCGTGTTGCTCTGTGCTGTCGCCTGACAGGTCACAAGAAAGCAGAATATCCAAATGCCAAATTTTTGCATGACCGGGCAAAACTACAAATCTTTGCGGCCAATCTTAGCAACATACATAGCCATGCTTATTAAAGCTTCGCATATTAGAAACCTCACTGACGCCCGCTATTTTGCAGCGCGTGAAGTTGATTTTCTGGGTTTTTGTCTTCAGGAAGGTCATCCGGACTACCTCGACCCCATGTACATGAAGGCTATGCGCGAGTGGGTGCAAGGGCCGAAAATTGTCGGTGAATTTCCATCGGCAGAGGCTGCCTATGTGATGGAAGCTGCGCGGTTCCTTGAATTGGATGCTGTAGAAACGGCCGCCGAGGTTGCATTTCCCGATGCCGGATTTGAGGCTGAAAAAACCATCATCAGGCATTTTAATGTAGGAAAAACAGATGAAAACGCGCTTTTTGAACGGGTTTTAAACCTCGTTTTGCCTGAAAACCACCTGTTGCTCCTGAATTTTGAACACAGCGACTGGCATTGGCCCATGTTGCTTGACGACCCGCGCTGGCGCGAATGTTGCCGCCGCCAACGGGTGATGCTTCAAATAGACGCACCCGCCGATATTTACCCGCGATTGTATGAGCGGCTCGAACCCGCAGGTTTTAGTTTTGCCGGAGGCGAAGAAGAAAAAGTCGGTGTAAAATCTTTTGATGAACTGGATGAGGTGCTGGATGCACTGATGTAGCGGCTATCGCTTTTGAAATAGGCCCGCCCCGGGTTTGGTGTTTTGACCGAAATAATCTTTCAATGTATAGGGTTAAACAAAAGTTTATTCATCATTTTTCCGAGTGATGAATACATTTGTGGAGTCCTTACCCCTAAAAGCAGCATTACCTCTACTCCGTTCTGCTCGGAACGCGCTGCACCAAAGTCCAAAATCATTAACCAACACACATACTATAACCTTATGACAAAACAATTACTGGCACTCTTGAGTGTCCTGTTTCTGGCTTGGCATGTACAAGCCCAGGCTCCTTTCCAACTCAATTATCAAGGTGTGGCTCGTGCGTCCTCCGGTGTTCCGTTGGCCAATCAGGCTGTGGGCCTGAGGCTGAGCATTCTGGCCGGAAGTTCCTCTGGTACAGCCGTTTATGTTGAAACACATTCCACAGTCACCAACCAGTTTGGCTTGTTTACGGCACAAGTAGGCAACGGGACCGTCGTAGATGGCAATTTCGGGCTAATTGGCTGGGACTTGAATGAGCACTTTTTACAAATAGAAATAGACCCGGCGGGCGGTACGGCTTACGCACCATTGGGCGATCCGCAGAAATTGGTCAGTGTGCCATACGCCCTTGAGGCGCGACATGCGCAGTCTGCAACGACCATAACGGGCACGGTGACAATTTCCGGAGACGTAACAGGCAGTATTGCTAACACAACAGTTTCACGCCTTCAGGGGCGCAACCTGAGCAATGCCGCGCCGACCGATGGTCAAGTCTTGCGCTGGAATCAGGCGGCCAGTCGTTGGGAGCCAGCCAGCGTTTCAGGCGGCGGCTCAGGCGATAACTGGGGAACTCAAACCGTACAAACAGCGCCGATTTTTAGTGGTAATGGTACAACGGCCTCTCCGTTAAATCTCTCGCAACAAGGGGCCACCAACGGACAAGTCATGAAATGGAATGGTACATCCTGGCAGCCCGGAAATGATATTGACAATCAGCAACTTAGTTTGTCTGGCAGCACGCTTTCGCTGTCCAATGGCGGCGGCTCTGTAACATTGCCCGGCGGTTCAGGCGCTCAGGTTTTGAATGACTTGAATGATGTCAATACCATCGGCGCTACGGCCGGACAAGTGCTGAAGTTTGACGGTTCACAATGGGCGCCTGCACAAGATAACACCGCTTCCGGCAGCGGCGGCGCAGTTAGCGTAGGTACCACACTCACAGGTGATGGGTCGGCACCAACGCCGTTAAACCTGGCACAACAAGGCGCTACCAATGGCCAATCGCTGGTGTGGAATGGAACTTCCTGGGCGCCATCTACGGTGACAGGTACGCCTGGTCCTCAGGGCCCGGCTGGCCCGCAAGGCCCGGCGGGTGCTACTGGCCCGGCTGGCGCAACGGGTGCTGATGGCGCGCCAGGCCCAGCCGGGGCAATGGGCGCCACCGGCCCCGCTGGCGCAACCGGCCCGCACGGCCCTCCCGGGCCAACCTATACAGCGGGTTCGGGTATCAGCATTTCAGGTACTACCATCAGCAATACAGGTGATGGCGATAACTCACCGACGAATGAAATTCAAACCTTATCTATTTCAGGTACAGTCCTGTCTTTGTCGAATGGCGGTGGTTCTGTGACCTTGCCTAATACGGGTGGCAGCGGTGATAACTGGGGTACGCAAACAGTGCAGGCGGGTTCGGCGCTCTCAGGCGAAGGCACCGCAGCGAATCCGCTGAATCTGGCACAACAAGGTGCTACTTCTGGTCAGTCGCTGGTTTGGAATGGCGCAGCCTGGGCCCCGGCAACGGTGACCGGTACACCCGGTCCGGCTGGCCCTGCTGGCCCGGCAGGCCCGGCAGGCGCAACAGGTGCAGTTGGCCCGCAAGGCCCTGCAGGTCCGGAAGGCGTAGCTGGCTTACAAGGTGTTGCTGGTCCGGCAGGCGCAAATGGCGCACAAGGCCCTGCTGGTCCTGCTGGCCCGGCAGGCGCAGTTGGCCCGCAAGGCCCTGCAGGCCCAGTTGGCTTACAAGGTGTTGCTGGTCCGGCAGGCGCAAATGGCGCACAAGGCCCTGCTGGCCCGGTAGGCGCACAAGGCCCTCAGGGCGATCCCGGCCCGGCAGGCCCTCCCGGCCCAACCTATACGGCCGGAACTGGTATCAGCATTTCAGGTACAACCATTACCAATACCGGCGATACCAATGCTGCTGACGATCTAACTGCGGCGACAACTGCGGCAGGAGACGTAACGGGTGTTTTCAGTAATTTACAAATTGCAGCCAACGCGGTTGGGACACCTGAAATAGCCAATAGCGCAGTGACAGGTGCAAAAATTGCACAAAGTGGCGCTACTTCAGGGCAGGTATTGGCCTGGAATGGTACGACCTGGGCTCCTGCCACGCCTTCTTCCGGCGGTTCGACCTTGTGGAATAATACAGCCTTTGGCGCCAATACCGCCCATAATGCAACGGGTGTTAACCGTGTCGCTATTTCAAGAAACCCGGCCAGCACGACGCTCGAAGCGCAAACACTGCTGACCGTAGATGGACAGGCAACAGGCAAGGTGGCCAGTTTTAAAAGCACCAATACCACCAACGGCGAGCGTTTGGTGGAGATTGTCAATACCGGAACAGCCAGCACTTTTACCAACCCTGTTGGCCTGTATATTGAAAACGAGCCATTTCTTGATTCTGGCGACGGCATCGAAGTTCACGCCGGAAGCACAGGGGGGCGATTTGAGGGCGGATTGACTGGTATTATCGGGACATCATCGAGTAACCTTGGCCCCGGCGGATCATTTACAGGCAGTGTAGGCGCTACGGGTGAAGGACAGTTTACAGGTATTTCAGGTAGCGCTTTATTCCAGTCCAATACTTCGACGGGCGTACGCGGCGTCTATGGGGGCAATGGCAGTTTTAACGCCATTGGTGTTGAGGGCACGAGTTTGCCTTCCAACACGACGATTCCGGGTGATAAAGGTTTTGGTATTGGCGGTAAGTTTTTGGGCGGGAACAAAGGTGTCTGGTCTGAAACGGATGCCAACCCGTCGTCTATTTACCTGGCCATTTTAAATACTTACCCCAAGCGTTATGGCTCTGATTTGTTGCCGATGGCAGGTTATTTTAAATCAAGATCAAGTATTGGTCTGATGGCTGAAAGTTCGGAAGCGCATACAGAAACAGGTACCCTGACGGGTTATGGTATCGGCATTGTAGGCCGGAATACGGCCAGCGGAGCCATCAACAGCATTGGCGTTTATGGCGAAGGCGAAGGCGCCGGTGATGCAACGCGTGTTGGCGTCATGGGTTTTGCTGTATCAACCGCTACTAACCTGGCAGAAGGACTGCATGGTGAAGCGAGTGGCCCTGTAGGTATTGGTGCATTTTTGAAAGCATCTGAAGGTGCGCACATTGAAGGCGATATAGTGGGCTTACACGTGCAAGCGCCATTCAATGATTTTAGTGGCGCTGGTACGGGGCCGTTGATGCAACTGAATAACTTCGGCTCTGGTCCGGGTTTGACAGTACAATATGGGAATGTGGGCATTGGCACCACCACGCCGTCGGCCCGTTTGCAGGTGTCGCCGCCACTAACGCCGATTCCGCCTTTTACAGATGGCGTAGGTATTTATGATGGCAACTATCAGTATGGCCTCCATGTTGATCCAGGTGATTGCTTTGCTGCTGTTGGCGTTCACCCGTTTGGTACGAATACAATGGGTATTGAAATTTCAACCCAAAATGGTACGGGACTTAGCGTACAAGCCAATAGCGGAAGTGGACTGGCCATTCATGCTGATGGTAAAGTAGGCATCGGAACAACCGATGTCAGCAATTATCCAATGCGAATTCGTCAAAGGACGACATCTGAATACGGCCTGAATCTTAATAACAATGCCGGGACAACCAACTGGGAACTATTTACCAGTACAGGTGTCAATGGTAGCCTGAATTTCCTGCAAAGCACTTCAGGCGGCGGTTTCAGTGCGTGGCTGAACTCCAACGGTATGATTACGACTTCTGACAAACGTCTGAAAAAGAATGTAAAACCACTCTCCGAAGTCTTGTCAAAAGTGGCTAATCTGGAAACGGTTACCTATGAAATGACTTTTGAATCATCCGGCAAACGCTACATCGGTTTTCTGGCACAAGACCTGCAACGTGTCTTCCCTGAACTCGTGGAAGAAAACGACTTGCACGGCGAAAAGCGTTTTGGTGTAAATTATGGTGGTTTGAGCGTTGTCGCCCTAAAAGCCATTCAGGAGCAACAAGCGCAGATTGACCAAACCAAAACTGAAAATGCCACTTTGAAATCCGAAATTTCCGACCTGAAAAAGCAAAACGCCACCCTGGAGGCGCGTTTGCAGGCGATTGAAAAAATGCTCAATTCACCCTCTAAACAGTAATATTATGCGCAATATCCTGCTCTTGTTGGTTATGCTTATGGGTCTGAATGCTCAGGCACAACAGGTCGTTGCTTCTGCCTCCGGCGGCGGAAATGCCGGTGGCGTGCTCGTGGACTGGACGGTTGGTGAAATGACACTGGTCAATACTGCCTCGGGTGGTGGATTAATTGTCACACAAGGGTTTCATCAACCCATTGACGGGGCAATCCCGACATCCGAGCCATATTTGGAAGATGGCGTTGTTCAGGTATTTCCGAACCCGACCAGTGCGACCTTGTATATCGGCACAACACTCGAACCGCAGCATGCACTGGATTGCCAGATTTTTGATCTGAAAGGAAGGCTGGTGCAAAACGCTGAATTTTCAAACGCGCCAAGCATGAAGCAGCCGGAAACACTGAATATGCAATCGCTGGCCGCTGGTACTTACCTGCTCCGGGTAAATATAGCCGGTAAAGGAAACACGGTATTCAAGGTAGTAAAAGTGGCGCAATAACCGGACCTCGAAACAACATTCTTAGCCCTCGTCTGTTCAGACGAGGGCTTTTTATCTTAGAGGTTGTTTAAAATCCCCTCACTGGTTCAAAAAGGTATCTTTTGCCGCCATCCTTCCCTTTTTTTTCAGGCTGAAACCCCCACTTCACCCCCAAAAAAAAGGATCGGCTATCGCCAAAATCTGCTCTTTTTAAATCCAGCAGGGAAATTTAAACAATCTCCTAGAGGCTAGCCAAAAGCGGAAAGCGCCAACATTCACTCGAAATATTTAATTTTTTATGAAAAAAAAAGTAGGAATCATTGGCTCCGGTGGTGTAGCCAAAACACTGGCGGAAGGCTTCCTTAAACATGGCTATAATGTCATGGTGGGCACACGCGACACCTCCAAATTGGAGGCCTGGCAAACCCAGACTGGCGGTAAAATCAAACTGGGCAGTTTTGCAGACGCAGCCAAATTCGGGCAGGTTATCGTGCTGGCCGTCAAAGGCAAGCACGCCAAGGAGGCTGTAAAGATGGCTGGCACACGCCGATTAGCCGGAAAAACAGTGCTGGATGCGACGAATCCGATTGATGATACGCCTCCAATAAACGGCGCATTGCGCTTTTTCACGAAAGCCAATCAATCTTTGATGGAAATACTTCAAAAAACCGCTCCCAAGGCCAATTTCGTGAAGGCTTTCAACTCTGTCGGAGCGGCCTTTATGGTCAATCCTGAATTTCCAGACGGCAAACCAACCATGTTTATCTGCGGAAATGATGCTGGCGCCAAAGAACAGGCAAGTGCTATACTGGATCTGTTCGGTTGGGATACCGAAGATGTTGGCGCTGCTGAAAGTGCCGGAGCAGTGGAGCAACTCTGTATCATCTGGTGCGCACCCGGATTTTTACGAAATCAGTGGACACATGCCTTTCGGTTGATGAAATTGAACTAATTAGGGAACGGGTGAATGAGGGTGTCTCACAAGTAACGATTCTGTGCTTTTTATGATTAACCGCTAATGACGCTAAAGACGCAAAATATTGAAAATCAAAAACTTAGCGTATTTAGCGTCATTAGCGGTTAATCTAATTTGCTCGATTTATGACTTATGAGACACCCTCGTTCACCCGATCATCAATCAAATTTTTCCGATTTAATCCTGCCTTTGGGCACTTTGATTTTCCAGTAAGAGAAGTCCTGTTCGGCTTCCAGTCCGAAACCGTAGATGATTTCACCGGGTTGGGTGACTTTGACAAACTTGTCGGTGCGGATTTTGGCTGTCTTTTCGTCCCAAATCAACTCTTCCGTGTCCAGTTTTTCCTGTTTGACGGTGGTGAGCACCACGCTGTCGCGGACGGTAATTAGCCCTTTGTTTTGTTCCCGAATCGCCATTTTTGAAACGATGGTGGTTCGTATGCTTTGGTCTGGCTCCAGGAAATCAATTTTTACACCGCCCGGAAATTCCTGGCGAGGCCGTTCGATATCGGTGAAATTGTGCAGCACTGGCCCGCTCACGCGTACACGGACGATCGCAGAGTCGGAATAAAGTATCTCCACGTTTCGGGCGATTTCCACGGCCACGTCATCCACTGTAAAAACCTGTTGGTCGCCGGCGCTTTTTTCCCGGCAAGAGGCTGCAACCATCGAAAGAAAGGCAAGGAATCCGAATATTGCTTTTTGCATGGCGAACAGATGTGGCTATTGGATGGTGTAGCGGAGCAAATTCATTTCGGGCACAAATGTAACGGGTTAGGTCAGCGGTTTTGGCCAAAATGGGCGCGACCAGACCATTTACGCACAAATAAAAAAAGCCTTCGCGGTAAGCGAAGGCTTTTTTGTGGGCGCAGAAGGATTCGAACCTCCGACTCCCTGCTTGTAAGGCAGGCACTCTGAACCAGCTGAGTTATGCGCCCGATTGCGTTTAGCGGGTGCAAAAGTAGGATGGCGACTCGTATTTCACCAAATTAATTTTAAAAAATTTTTCAAAAAAATAATTCGAGGGTCATTGAAGTGTCTGAAAACCTGAAAATGAAGAGGCTTCAGGAGCCAGATTACAATATTTTTTACATGTTAATCTTTGTCAATGCAAACCTGACCTATATCTTTACCCCTGTTTCTCCCCCTCCTGAAAAGGTTTCGGCATCCTTTTTGATTAGATGCCGAGTTAATCCCAGTCCTTCGCAAACGATTAGTTTATGGTTGAATTTCTGATGTTTTGATACATTGGAAAGCGAAAATCAAGTGTTTGCTGCTTAATATGGCAATAAAGCCGTTGAAAGAAAAATAACTTTGACGCTATTTTGTCGTATAAGATTTAAGGAAAAATCAGATCCTAAACATTTTTGAATTACTAAATCAAGTGCCTGTGAAGGAGACATCACTTACCTTACGAACCTTTTTGCTGGGCCTGGCCTGCCTGTTGACAGGTAGCCTTATCGCGCAAGACATCCATTTTTCGCAGTTTGGCAATTCGCCCATCAACCTTAATCCCGGTTTGGCTGGCGTTTATGGCGGCGATATGCGTTTTGTCGGCAATTATCGCAAACAATGGCAAACCGTTCCGGTGCCTTACACCACGTTTTCCGGAAGTATGGAAAACAAGGTCTACTGGTCAAAAGGACACTACGACCGCTACCTGATCGGCGGCATTCTTTTTAACTACGACCGTCAGGGAACCCTCAACCTCACATCGTTGCAAATCGGTATTCCGATCAGTGTGACCCTGCCCGTGGCTAAAAATAATTTCCTGACTGTCGGCATAAAACCCGCGTTTGGCCAAAGGAGCTTCTCCAAGCACAAACTCACCTTCGATGAGCAGTGGAATGATTGCATGTTCGATCCGAATTCCATCATTTCCGAAAATATCGCCTTGACCAATACCAGCCTGAAATACTTCGACCTCAGTGCCGGTTTCAACTATCGCTGGCAAGCCAAAATGAAGCGGACACGCTTTGATGTGGGTTTCGGTTGGCATCATATCAATCGCCCGTATCATGACTTCTGGGCCAGCAGCCTCACCGATGCCGGGAATGTGCGCCTCTATGATAAAAAATCAGGATACATACTTGGCTTGATGCAACTGACCAGCAACTGGGACTTGATGGCTCAGGGCATTTATCAGCAACAAGGCGGTTATTTTGAAATGGTGTATGGCGGCGGATTGCGCCTTCACCTGAACAAACAACCTTACAACGAACTGGCTTTGCAAGTGGGCGTGGACTATCGCAGCCGCTTCGAAGATGCACTGATTCCGCATATCGAAGTGCTCTATCGCACCTGGACACTCGGCGTAACCTACGACATCAATCTGTGGTCGGATGTCAACCTGGTGACCAATAAAAAAGCAGGCCCCGAAGTGGCGCTGATTTATCGCCTGTATCACATGAAACCGCTGGCAAAAACCAAGTCCTGCGCTATTTTCTAATCCTCAACAGCATCTCAAACACTGCCTTACGGTCAAACCATTACTTGTCCTCGAACAATTCTGTTTTTGACACTCCATTCATGCTATTGCACATAGCCATTATGAATAATATTCGAAATTCATCCCTCCTGATTACCCTGTTGTTGCTCTGCACAAAGATGTGGGGGCAGCAGATTTTGTCCGACCGCTTGAATGAAGACCTCGACCGCGGTCGTTCTGTTGAAGTCGTTGAGCGTGCGGCTGCCGAAGCCTACGCCAACGGAGATTATTATGCCGCAATGCACCATTACAGGCAGGTGTTTTCGGCGGAGCCTAAAAATGCAGCGGCACTAATGGCTTATGGCGACTGCGCTATGCGATTGGCCGCCCTGGACAGTGCAGAAATGGCCTTCCAACGTGTTATTGACCAGAAACAGGCTGGCGCTGACGGCCTGGCATACATTCGACTGGCCGAAGCAAAATATCGGTTGGGCAGATATGAAGAAGCGCGTGAGGTATATCGCCGTTTCCTGTTCGAAGAACGCCCCAGCGCACCTTCAAAAGAAATGCTCGATGAAGCAGAACAACGCATGGGTGATACAGACTGGGCTATCGCCAAATTGAATGAGCAGTTGAAAGGGCTGGAATCATTTGGCCTGGTAGATACAACACGAATCAATACAAAAGAATACTCTGAAATAGCGCCCTGGCCTATGGGCGATTCGCTCTATTTCGCTGCTTTTAAATACAAATTTGAAAAAGACGAAAACTACCCGAAACGGGATTTGATTAAAGTTGCGACAGCCTCTGTTTCAGGCAGTCAGGCGCCGAATCTGGTAGATTTCAATCAGGAAAGCCGCCACACCACGGCTGTTACGTTCAACCGCACAGGCAAGATGATGTATTTTGCCGTAGGCGAATATACCAACGTTTCAGACATCCGTTTCCAATTGTATCAGCGCCGCAGAAATGACGATGGTACCTGGGGTGAAGCGAAAAAATTACCTGATTTCATTAATGCCGAAGGCGCTACAACCACAGAGCCTAATGTAGGTCGTATGAATGAAGACGGCAATGAAACGCTGTTTTTTGTCAGCGACAGGCCGGGCGGTAAAGGCGGAAGGGACATCTGGTATAGCGACATCCTGCCTGACGGCAGCCTGGCGGCGCCCCAAAACCTTTCATTGAATACGCTTAAAAATGACGTCACGCCGTTCTATGACGCCAAGTACAATACTCTGTACTTTAGTTCAGAAGGTATGCAGGGACTTGGCGGTCTGGATATTTTCAAATCCAAGCGCCGCGACGACAATTCCTGGGAAAATCCGATCAATGTCGGCCCGCCATTTAACTCCAGCGCCAACGATGCGTACTATGTTTTAACGCCTGACGGCAATGCAGCCTTTATGGCTTCCAACCGCCGCGGCCAATACAACGAGTCGGAGGAAAGTTGCTGCTACGACATTTACAAAGCCAATTATATCAAGAAGCGCAATGTGCAGTTTATCGTAACAGTTTACGATTACGATACCAAGCAGCCTATTGTCGGTACAATTTCCAACTTCAACGATTTGGGTGAAGTATTGCCGAATGGCAATGTCGTTTCCACCAAAGGCGGCTCTAAAATGGATAGTAACGACGCTGGCAATCGCTACGATTACACCCTGAATTTTGAGCATCGCTATCAGGTTGTTGTGTCAAAACCCGGCTTTACACCTGATACGACCGATGTTGTTTCCACTGAAGGTTTTGAACCAGGAAACAATGTAATTGAGCGAAAATTATACCTGCGTCGCGGTATTAGCCTGTTTGCGCATGCTTTGCATGAAATTAGCCGCGATACGCTCCATGATGTGCGTTTTCAGTTGTTTGAAATTCCCAAAAACACATTGCTGGCACAGTTGACCAATCGTGAGGGGGAAAAATTCACCCCGACGGTTCACTACGATACGCGTTACATGGTAACAGCCTCAAAAGAGGGCTACACTTCTGATACCATCGAGATTAATACGCGCGCATTGTCAAAGGAAAGTTTCCAGACCATTGTTCGTGAACTTTACCTGCGCCCGTCGTCGCTGACTACCTACCTGCCCATCAACCTGTACTTTGACAACGACCACCCTGACCCGCGTACAAGAGCCGTCAAAACGACGCTTGAATACCGCAAAACGTATGTGGACTATTACAACCGCAAGCAGACTTTCCTGGATGAATTTACAGTGCCTTTATCCGGTGAAGAGAAAGAAGCGGCCCTTGCTGACATAGACAAGTTTTTTGAAAAAGACGTGCGTGGAGGCTGGGACAACCTGTTTGCCTTTACCGAGGATTTGAAGAAAATGCTGGATAAAGACACTACGCTCCGCATCGAACTGACCCTGACGGGTTTTGCTTCGCCCATCGCGCAAAGTGATTACAATACCAGCCTGACTGCCCGTCGCGTATCCTCTGTTTATAACCACTTCTACTTGCACGACGGTAGCATCTATCGTCCGTATATCGAAGGTGATAAAAAACGAAATATCCCTCCACGACTGTTCATCAGGCTGGTGCCACGAGGCGACTCAACCGCGCCTCCGACGGTTAGCGACAGTCCTAGAGACCGACGCAATTCCGTCTATGGCGTACCAGCCAGCCGGGAAAGACGACTGGAAATCATTGGTGTTGACCTGCGAAAAAACAACGAGAACCCCCGGTAATAACCTCAACCGGAATGCCTGCGAAAAATCGGGCAAGCAAATTATCCATTATGGCAAATCTTTTTAAATCCGGATTTTACATGAAAAACGGCTTTGTTTTGGTCTTCTCAATGATGTTCATGTTCCTTGCAGGGCATGTGTCGGGCCAGATTCAAATCTCGTTCACGGCAACGCCGCCAACTTGCAACGGTTACACCGACGGTGTAATTACTGCATTGCCGGTTGGAGGCCAATCGCCTTACGGATATTACTGGCAAAACGGTCAAGGCGGACAAACACTGCTGGGCGTTGGCGCCGGAACGTATGGCGTAACCGTGACGGACGCGCTGGGCGAAACCGCTACCGCTTCTTACACCCTGTCGCAGCCTGCGCCGGTTGTTGCCACGATCAGCCCGTCCGGGTTTCCTTGTGGCGGTATGGCCGGGACGCTAAATGCTTCATTGAGCAGCCCTAACGCTGTGGTGTCTTATTTATGGGACAATGGCGCAACAACCCAATCTATACAGGTATCGGCATCCGGTAATTATTTTGCCACCCTGACAGATGCGATTGGTTGTGCCGATGTGGCCGATTTCTTTCTGCCGCCCGGAGGTGTAAGCTCAATTACCGTTTTTCCACAGTACAATATTGCCAAGCCGTTGTGCAATGGCCAGTCAAATGGCAGCGCTACGGTTGTTAATGTCTGGGGGCAAAACCCGCCTTTTACCTACAAATGGTCGAATGGCGTTTCAAATGCGCCGTTGACCAACGTGCCATCCGGAAGTTATACACTGACCTTTACCGATGCGCAAGGCTGCACGATGGCTGATACAGTCGTGGTGCCTGTACAACCGGCAGTGATCGTTGATCTGGTGGTTGGAAATATCAATTGCTACAAATATGAAGGTTCAGGCATGGTTAATGCGCTGGCTTCAGGCGGTGTAAGCCCTTATACTTATGCCTGGACGCCTAATATCGGTCCTTCTTCCTTTGTTCAAAATGTGCATTCGGGTACTTATACGGTTACGGTCACTGACGCTAACGGTTGCACCCTGTCGGCGACCAATACTGTACATATTGCCGACTCTATCAAGGTGACTTTTTCCAATATTATTCCTTCGTGCGGCGGCAACACCGGCTCGGCTACCATCACAGCAACAGGCGGCACGCCACCTTATACCTACAACTGGAGCAACCAATACTATGGTTCAACAGTGACTGGTCTGGCGCCGGGTACCTATTATGTGTGTACGATGGATGCCATGAATTGCACCAAAGATACAACCATCACTATTCCGGGTACAAGTGCCCTGAACGTGCAATTACTGCTGACCAAAGCCCTGTGTCCGGGTGTGAACAACGGACAGGTTACAGCCGTCGTGACACCTCCCGGAGCATACAATTATAGCTGGAATATTTACCCCGGTCTGAATGTCGGCATGCTGAATGACGTTCCGGCTAATACCACCGTGACTGTAACGGTAACCGACCCTAACACCGGCTGCCAGGGCACTGCCACGGGATACATCGGTACCCACCATGCGATTACTGTGGATGTGACCGATGTGGATGTGAATTGCCTCGGCGGAAATAACGGTTCTGCAACAGCGGTGCCTGCTAATGGTACCGCGCCGTACTCTTATGTATGGACTTCTGCGGGTAGCGTCATTGATACCACCGCCAGCATCAACAACCTTGCTGTCGGTATCTATCAGGTGTCC
>JADZBJ010000406.1 GCA_020852155.1 Saprospiraceae bacterium
CCGGAAGTCAGGATTGATTTTACGTACTCCAGTCCGCAAGCCATCACGACAGTACATGGTGAAAAAATACCTGCGGGGCAATCCTACTCATTTCATTTTCAACACGTGAAAAAAGAGTGATTATGCCAGGTTTTCCTTGATTAATGGCAGCGCGACGCTGAAAAAACGATCATTTACATCAATAATGATTTCCTGATCGGTCAGCATTCGGTAGCGGTCGCAGATGTTTTGCAGGCCCACGCCGGTAGAGTCGGAGACCTGATTTTTTTTCTGATTATTGTTTTGAATATAGAGATGATCGTTTTTGGTAAAAACGTCAATATACAGTGGCTTTTCCTGCGAAATGATATTGTGTTTAATGGCGTTTTCAAACAGCATTTGCAGTGAAAGCGGCACAATTCCGCTGCTTGCTTCAGAAGTCAAATCTTCAATGTGAATATGGAGGTTGTCGCCAAAACGCTCTTTCAGCAAATAAGTGTAGGCATTCAGAAATTCCAGTTCTTCAGATAACGGAATAATTTTGGCATCGCGACTTTCCAGGACGAAACGATAGACTTTACTCAGTTTTTGTACAAAACGAATTGCTTTATCGGGGTTTTCAGGAATGAGATACACCAGCGTATTGAGGCTGTTGAACAGGAAGTGCGGATTCACCTGATTGCGCAGACCTTCCAGTTGAGATTCAACATTTTGGCGCTCAAGGATGGCTTTTTCAGCCACCGCTTTTTCCAGCATTAAATAGGCTGAAATAGCCTCATAAAGGGTTATCACCAGGGCCAGCAGGATCAGCGCAGCAACGTACTCAATGATAACATTGGGCTTGGGCGATGAAGAGAAATTAAACAGTTGGATAAAACGATCTAAAACGATATTGACAAACAGAAAAACAAAATGGAACAGCAGGACTGACCACCCTACACGCGTTATGGCCTGATTCCGGCCCGGATAGCGGTATTTTATCTCGGTATATATCCACCGCATTGACCACCAAAATACATTCGTGTACATGAATGATATGGTCAGGCACACGAACATTTGGCGCCAATCTCCTTTGATATAGGCTTCAGGCGTTAGTAAAAAAGACACAAAAATGCTGGCCAGTGGCATGCCCACAATCATCAACCAGCGATCATCGAAGCCAACTATTTCCCTGAAGCAAAAGCGTCTGCTCATAACTCTTTTTATGAAGAAGCGCCAACGCCGCCCATGAAGACATCCTCCCAGGCAGCGATGGCGCTTCAAAGTTCAGTTAAAATTCAATACGGTACATCACATCCGGGAAAAATCCTATCTGGTAGGTTTTCCCGATTTCATTGCGCACCTTGTTATAGTTTACTGCGAAGATGTTCTGGTTGTTGGTCACATTCTGGAAATCCAGGAAAAACGTCTGGGATAGTTTCCGCTTGGCGCTGTTCATACGAACGCCCATTTTGACATCCCAACGCAGATAATCATCCAGTCTTAATGAGTATGCTTCTTTCTCGATCAAAACCTCGCGACCAGCCTGTGCACGGGCTGCCAGATCCACTGGCGTGTACGGTCTTCCGCCTGCGGTCGTGAATTTGGTGTCAAGGGTGAATACACGCCTGCCTGATTTACCCAATTTGAATTCTTTGCCAGCCAATACATTGAAGACATAGCGGCCATTAAATGCGGTGTTGCGTGAAATATCGTCTGAACCCTTGTATTTTGAATCATAGAGGCTGACAGTAATCAGGCTGTACCAGTCGCGATTGAAAAATTTCTCGACAGTCAACTCCAGACCTGTATTGTATCCTGTGCCTTCGTTCACCAAGTTGTTTTTTTCCGGGAAAACGAAATCAGCGCCGGTATTCAACAATGAGAAAGTTGATGAAATGCTGTCAATCGGAACATTGTTCAACAGTTGATAATACACTTCGGTTTTGATACGCCAGGCGGAGGCTGGTTTGTAATCCCATCCCAAAACAAAGTGTTGGCTGCGCGTAAAGCCCAGGTCTGTGTTGGTCGCCAGTGCGCTACCGTCGGGTTGGCGCTGGCGGAACAAAAACACGGGCAATGGCTGGGTTTGGTGGTGCATGCCGTAGCCTGCATTCAACCGCGAGCGGACGGTTACCTGCCAGTTTACGGCTACCCGTGGTTCAACAGCCAGATCGCCTTCGCCCGATGTGCGCACGGCTGCCGGATTAAAATACAAAGCGTGCAGACCTGTATTCAATGTCCATTTTGGCGACATACGCCATTGGGTTTGCGCGTAGGCTTCGAATTTGTCAAAACGGCCATTAATGTCGCGTTGTGTAAACAGGTCGGGCCGGCCATCGCCGTCAAAATCGCCGATACCGTCGCGGGTTTTGACATAACTATCCAGGTACTCTGTTTGTGTCAGGATGCCTGCACGTAAAGTCAGGTTGCGATTGATCTTGTTGTTGTAATATGAAGATAAACGAAAGGTGTTCGTGGCGTCCAGTACGTCGTTTAATTGAAGTAAAGCCCCTGTCTCATCCGTTTTGACCAGATCTTCGTTTTTGTAGGTATTGCCTGAGTGAGCAGCAGTCAAAATGGTGCGTATATAAGCATGATCATTTAATAAAATGCTGTTTTTTAAGCCAATAACTCCGAATTTCGAGATATTGTAGGCATTTTCATCTGGATTGGCAAACAAGTCGGTCGTGTCAATTTCTGCTCCGAGAAAATCAATAGTGCTATATCCGCCGATGCCGAACAGGCTGAGGTTGCCAATGGCTGTCTTCCCGAAATCAAGGTTAAAAGTCAGGTCTTTGTACTTAGGTGTGGCCGTGGTGCCGACATTCAGACCAGCTGCGCTGGCCACTTCGGCAAAAGAGTGACGATAAGCCACCACCATGGAACCTTTCCCTTTGCGTATAGGGCCTTCAATAGCGCCTTCAAAACCGGTGAACGCACCGACTTGTCCCATGAATTCATAGCGATCACGATTGCCTTGCCGCAAGTGTATGTCAAATACACCTGCTGTTGCGTTGCCATACTCAGCAGGAAACGCAGAGGTTAAAAAGTCAGAATTGCCAATCATATTCGGATTAAGCGCCGAAACCGGCCCGCCCGTTGTCCCCAGGGTAGAGTAGTGGTTCGGGCTTGGAATAGGGATGCCTTCCAGACGCCAAAGTACGCCAGTGGGCGAGTTGCCGCGAATGACAATATCATTGCGGGCATCGTTGGTCGCCGCTACGCCGGCAAAATTGGCAACCAATTTCGATACATCGTTACGTCCGCCGGAGTATCGGCTGACCTCTTCTGTATTGAACTGTCGGGCCGAAATCGTAGCCAGTTCGTTAACCGTCTTGTCTTTTTCTGATTGCGCCGAAATGACCACTTCGTTGATAGCGGTAAATGTTTCTTCGAGTTTGATCTGCAAGAGCAATTCTTTACCGGCAGTGACCAATACATTGGGAATGGTCTGAGTTTCATAACCCAGGTAGGAAAAACGGATCGCCTGTCGGCCAACA
>JADZBJ010000407.1 GCA_020852155.1 Saprospiraceae bacterium
GCGAATCATGCCATAAGCGCCCATTTTCAACATGATACCCGACAACAACATCGTGCCGCCTGTCGGAGCCGTTGTGTAGGTGTCAGGCTGCCAGGTATGGAATGGAAACACTGGAATTTTTACGGCAAAAGCCAGGAAAAAGCCCAGTAAAACCCACCAGGCCGCCGAGGCATCGAGTTGAACACGCACGAGGTCTTCCCACGCAAATGAGTGATTGCCAGGCGTTTGCAGGTAAACATACAGCAAGGCAACCAGCATGAACAGCGACCCGACGAACGTGTAGATGAAAAATTTCAGGGTAATGCGAATCCGATTATCTCCGCCCCAAATGGCGCAAATGAAATAGATCGGTATCAGCGCCAGTTCGTAGAAAATGTAGAAAACCAAGCCATCCAGCGACAGGAAAACGCCATTCAAAGCAGCCAGCATCAACAGTACAAGACCGTAATAGCGGCTTTCCGGCTCGATGCCCCGCGTGTGTCCGCTCAATATAATCAGCGGCGTCAGCAGGTTGGTCAGGATGACCATCAGCAGGCTGATACCATCCATGCCGAGGCGCAGGTTGATGCCCATTTCCGCGAACCAGGGCGCACTGAATTCATGATTGAAGGAGCCGTCGCCCGTGAAGCTCATGGCTGCGAACGCGGTAACGCCCAAATTGGCCAATGAAGCAAACAAAGCGAGATTACGGCTGCCGCCCGGACGGGCCAACAACAACACTGCAGCAGAAATCAGGGGTATCAGTACGAGTATCAGCGACATAACAGTTGGTTAAAATCGGCGCAAACATACGCCAACACTGCGCAATTCAAATCCTGAAAATGAACTTTCCGTCATGTAAAATCATATTAGATTGCAGATGACGGATGCGATAAGCATAAATACCTGCCGACTGGAAAGGTGAAGCCGGTATATTGAGGCTGTTGAAACCTTTGTTTATAGCCGTTTTTTGCTCGAAAATGCGCTTTCCACTGGCATCAAAAACCTCCAGCAGGCATTCGTCGAAGGTCGTGGATGACTGAATTTTCAGGGAAGTTCCTGCCCGGCCAAAAGGATTTGGCGAACAACTTACCGCTACCTGGCCGGTTTCTGTGGTGAATAATACGGGTTGAAACTTGTCGCCATTATGCCGATAGGCCGCAGCGGGCGTTGGCGCCTCGGTCAGATGCAGCACCGGCGCTTGATTCGTCCTGTTTTTTACTTTAAAATTTAACCGGAAAAGTCCTTTTTCGCCAGAATCGGTTAGTTGCGGACGTTCAGCAGCAAAACTGATGATTCCGCGGCCGGTTTTCAGGAAATTGAAATTGTCGTCGCTGATGTCCTGCGTTTCAGGCGCCATGCCTGTGAACTCAAATTGAGCGGCATCAAAGGTCAAACTGAATTGCAAACCGCTCCAATCCGTTTTTTCTGTTGAAATCAACACGGAATAACCATCGGCATTTTCCGTAACGGAAGTCCATAATGGCCATTCGCCGTTGTTGCGCTCATTGACGGCTTGTTGAAATGAAGGGTCAACCGAGTTGTTCATATCGCCGGTTTTTACGCCGGTAAAATGCTGGTCAACAATAGAGGTCGCGACCAAATTCAGGTCAATTTGTTCCGGGAACGCCGTTTGAAACGGATTGATCGGATTCGGAAAACTGAATGCCGTCGGTATGAAGCGCCAGGAGGTGTTTCCCGGCAGGGTGTCGTAAATGCCCAGGAGTAATTTGCGCAATTGCACAATATCAAATGTCGTGACGCTGCCGGAGCGGTTGGCGTCGGCCGCGATCATTTTATAAGGCGAATTCAGGGGTTCAATATTCAGGATATGCTTGGAAATCAGCACCAGGTCGTACGTGGTTACGCCATTCAGGAAATCGTGATTCCGGCGAGGTTTCAGGGTGAAAGGCTGGCATCCAGGTATGTTTTCCAATAAATAATTACCACTTGACGGCGCAGGCACGCCACTTACGGTTGTTTGCCCGATGGGTTGGTTCAGTTCGGTGCGCAGGTTGCCCGACAAACTGACAATGGCCGGTTCGACGGTCTGCTGTGCCAAAATGGAATCGTAAGACATCGTCCAGATACCACGGGCGTAGGTTGCTGCCACGATTTCTTTGTTGGCGGGGTTTTCTTCCAGGTCAAAAACCGGAATGAATGGCATGTTGCCACCCAGTCGCGCCCAGTTGATGCCGCCGTTTTGCGTGACATAAACCCCGGCGTCGGTTGCAGCCACCAACACAGAGTCGGCATGGCCTGGAATAGCCAGCAGATCGTTCACGGGCGCCTGGGGCAGGTCGCCTGAAATATTAACCCAAGTTTGGCCATTGTTGTCGCTCCGGTGAACATGCGGAATAGATTCATTGCTCCGATAACCCGAATGCGTCACGAAAATCCGTTGTGCATTCACTGACGAGCCGCGCACAGAAGTCACGTATCGGTTGGGCAGCGAACCAGTGATGTTGGTCCACTGGCCGCCGGGGTCAACGCGCCAAACATTAGCGTCGGAAGTACCGGCAAACAGTTTATTTGGCAGGATAGGCGATTCAGACACATAGGAAACAGTGTGAAAACGAGGGCCATATATGATGCCATCCGTCAGGTCGGGCGAAATGCCGCCCCACGCTACGGCATCGCCGGAACTGAGTACTTTGTACGTGCCGGCATAGAACTGCTGCGTACCGTATTTACTCATGAAAAACGGCGCATCCCAGTTCACCCGGTCGTTGGTGCCGAAGGCTGCCTGTTGAGCCGCCCAATTAGCGCCATTATCTTCGGTGTAATAGATTTGTCCATTCTGGATTTCAACCCAATACCGATTGGCGTCCTGAGGGTCGAAGGCGCAATGAAAGCCATCGGCCGGAAAAATGTTTCTCCAGGTATTAAAGGTTGATGCGTTGCCGCTTTTAATACCATTGTCCTGAGCGCCGGCCCAGTAGTTTTGATAATCGTTCGGGTTGTAGGTTGTCCTGTAAAATTGCGTGGTGGGCAGGTTCAGGCTTCGGGTGTACATCGTTGCATTGGGCGCCTGATAATATACGCCTCCGTCGTTGGCCCAATATCGCCTGCCGGATGGCGTGATCACGAGATCGTGGCTGTCAGCGTGGCCGTTGCCGGTGGCTTGCCAGCCGCTTCCGACCTTTTTCCATTGTAAAATCGCCAAAAAATAGACCTCGTCGTCGTTGGTTGGGTGCAGGCGCAATTTGGCAAAATACCAGCCAAAATCGGCGCAGGCGTCTTCGAGTTGTCCGGGGTTCATGCCGTTGCTGCTCCAAGTCGCGCCGCCGTCAGTACTTTTTAAAATGCTTCCGGTGGTGAACAGCGTATCAATGAAAACGGCATACACTTTATTGGCATTGACGGGCGATACCGCCAGTCCGGTGCGGCACTGAATGCCGGTGGGCAATCCGCCCGACAGTTTGGCCCAGGTCGTACCGCCGTCTTCGCTTTTCCAGACGCCCGCGTTGGGGCCATACACGACACTTTCGGTATTGCTTCGGATGCGATCCCAAAATGAAGCGTACAGAATTTGCGGATTAGCCGGTGACATCACCAGATCACACGCGCCAGCCTGATTGCTTACGAACAAGACATTTTGCCAGGTTACGCCGCCGTCGGTGCTGCGGTAAATGCCCCTGTCCGGTGTGCGCACGTAGGGATTTCCCTGTGCAGCCACCCAGATGGTGTTGGGTTGCGTCGGGTGTACGACCACTTTTGAGATAACACCCGCCTGACTCAATCCGATATGTTGCCAATGTTCGCCGCCATCAATGCTGCGGTACACGCCGTCGCCATTGAAAACGATGGAAGGCATATTCGGGTCGCCCGTTCCGGCATAAACGACCGACGGGTTGCCGGGATCATACGTAATATCGCCGATGGCCAGGTCTGTGTGTTCGTCAAATACGGGACGCCAGTTGACGCCGCCATCGGTGGTTTTGAAAATACCGCCGCCGGCGAAACCGGCCAGCACAGTCAAGTCGTCGTTGGGATGCACAGCCAGCGTGTTGCAGCGGCCGCCGATATTTCCGGGGCCTTGCTGTTTCCAGTCGGGCACATAAGATGATGTGTTACACGGATTGCGTTGTGCGATTTCCTGTTCGCGTATTTGCTGAAGTTGGGCGCGCCAGCCGTCGGCATCGAAATCAGGGTCGGGCCAGGAGCGTTGCCAGGAAAAATGATCGTGCGGCGCTGCTTTGCGGTCGAGCGAAGACAGAGGATTCGGCTGTTGACTTTTACAGGAAAACAGTACAATCGGCATCAAAAATGCCCAGTATCGGAAAGGGAACAAGTTCATTGACATGGATTAACCGGAAAGGAAGTTGAAAAGTTGAAAGTTGAAGGGGTTGAAGATTGTTGAAAGTTGAATATGGTTGAAGGTGTTGAAGATTATTGAAAGTTGGGGGTGGGTGAATGTTGTTTTTGGGCGGGGTCAAATTTACCGCGCATTGCGCTACTTTTGCGCCCTTTGTTATGAATAACCTCGCTCCGCTCCTTCAAGCCTATCGCCAGCATCCGGCTGTTCGTACAGTACTGGATGCGATCAGCACACCGGGCGCCCGCCTGCAAGTAAAGGGCTTAAAAGGCGCGCAAGAGTCACTGGTCATTTCGTCGGCTTTTCAACAACAGAAAAATCCGGTTTACCTCTACGTCGCCGGTGCAAAAGAAGAAGCGGCCTACCACCAGAACGACATGGCTGCTTTGCTGGGCGGCGAAAGCGTCTATTTTTTCCCGGATTCGTTCAAGCGTCCTGCCTATTTCGATGATCTTCACGCCGCGCAAATGTTGCAGCGCAGCGAAGTCATCAATAACATCACAGGCGAGCAGGACAAAGGCTGCATCATTGTGACGTACCCTGAGGCGTTGTTTGAAAAGGTCGTTCGCCCGGAAATACTGGCTCAGGCGCGTATCGAAGTAAAAAAGGGCGAAAAATTAGATGTGGATTTCATGATGCAAGTTCTCATCGAATATGGTTTCGTGCGCTCTGACTTCGTTTATGAACCCGGACAATTCAGCATCCGTGGCGGATTGATTGACCTGTTTTCTTTTGGCAATGAATTGCCCTACCGGATTGAATTATTTGACGACGAAGTCGAAACGATTCGTATTTTCGATCCGGCTACGCAGTTATCGCAACGCAACCTGAGTGCGGTAAACATTGTGCCCAACTTGAATACAAGGTTCAGACAGGACCAAAAAGTGTCGCTCCTGCAAATCCTGCCGCCTCAAACGGTTGTCTGGATGAAAGACCAGCAAATTCTGCTCGACCGACTTCAATACTGCTTCGAACGCGCCGAACAATTCGCCGGAAAATTGACTGCCCTGGATTCCAGCGAACTCCGCGAAATCTTTCGCGACCGCGCTTTTTTGTATCCCGGCGATGTCGTGCAGGATTTGGCGGACCGTTCCATTATTCACCTCGCTTGACCCCCACACCTTTCAAATTTCAAATTGGAGATTTCAAATTTCAAATTGAAAAATATTTTAATTTTTAAATATTTAATGGAGAGTGTTTTATTTGAAATTTGAAAAATTTTAGGGCCACATTGGATATTATCGGGGTTAATCCCTTTGTGTTTCTGCCGGATGATGTGCTGGAAATGCTGTTTGAGCAATTCGGAAAAAGAAAGGGACAAATACCTGTGCGCGGAACGGTCAACGACGTGCCATACCGTCAAACGCTGGTGCGCTTTGCCGGCGAATGGCGCTTGTACATCAATATGATCATGCTGAAAGATTCGCCGCGTCGTATTGGTGAAATGCTGGATATTACCATTGAATACGATCCCGAACCTCGTACGATTGAACCGCCTGAAGCGTTTTTGACTGCACTGGAAGCGAATCTGCTGGCAAAAGAAAATTTTCAGCATTTATCCCCGTCGCGCCAACTGGAAATCAATCGCTATTTGACCAACCTGAAATCGGAAGATGCCTTTCAGCGCAACCTGGCCAAAATTATGGCCAACCTCAGCGGCGAAGGGACGTTCTTCGGGCGGAAAATCGGATAGCAGACCGAAATACATTAATATTACGATGGAAAAGCCGACTGCCATAAAAGACCGAAACAATGCGGTGGAGGCCTGGGTGTTGACCTATGGCGATTCGCTCTTTCGTCGCGCCTTTTTTTTGACCGGACAACGCGAGTTGGCAGAAGAACTGCTGCAGGACACTTTTCTGGCAGCCTTGCAGGCATTTGATCGTTTTCAAGGCAACAGTACGCCTAAATCCTGGTTGATGGCCATTATGAACCATAAAGCGGCCGACCTTTTTCGTAAGAAATTCAGGATGCCGGTATTATCGGACAGCGACTTTTTCAGGCCAAGTGGGCAATGGGACAAAAGCCATATTCCGACACAGGAATGGGCGGAATCGACAGCGGATTTGCTGAACGACGATGATTTTCAAACAACGCTTCAGCAATGCCTGAATAACCTGCCTGATCACTGGCGTGCAGCATTCTTGATGAAATTTCTGGAAGGCAAAAAAGGCAGCGCCATCTGTCAGGATTTAAACATTGCATCTACTAATTACTGGCAGATACTCCATCGGGCAAAACTGCAACTCAGGGAGTGCCTTGAGCGTAATTGGTTCAAAATTTGAATTTTTAATCAGATATGGTCAGTTTTTTCCTTATTTCCTGTCAAAAGTCAACCTTGCTCAACGAGGAAAAATTATCCGTTGGCTCGCTGCCCTTTTTTAAACAATGGCAACTGAGCATACACCTGAAAATATGTGCTGCGTGCCGGCGCTATGTGCAGCAAAGCGAAGTAATTGACTTGATTTTACAGGAAAAACTGAATAAAAACACCGATTCTGTATCCAATTCAGCAGACGACGACCTGACCCTGACACCAGACATGCGCGCAAAACTGCTTGAGCGCCTTCGTTCGGAAAATTAGTGAATCCGGTTTTTACTCAAAATCTTTCAGCGCGCATGTCAGGAACAAAAAGAATAGCCATCATCAGTTGTTGCATCTGGCTGCTCATGGCTGATTTTCTGGGCGCTCAACAGGCGACCATTTCAACAGACAGCATGGCATCGCGACAGGGCTTTCGAAAGACGAGCCTTTTCCCTTTACCCGTCGTGTATTATACGCCGGAAACCCGCTGGGCTGGCGGA
>JADZBJ010000408.1 GCA_020852155.1 Saprospiraceae bacterium
ACCCGCAACCGAAACTATTTCAACCCGGACATTTACGTGCCGTCTCTGGCATTTAACTGGAAAATCAATACCTCCACGGAATTCAACTGGACAACTTCCGCTGTTTTGGGACAGCGCAACAGCGTGCAATTCCTCGGCTTTGCAGACGCCCGCGACACCATTTCAGCCACGACATTACAATACGCAACGCGCCAGGTAGATATTGACGGTTTCAACAGCTACGCCTCGGAAGCGCGTTTGAGGCACGACTATCATTTGTTTTGGGGCAACACCGTCGTAACGGGCGTCCGATATGTCAACAACGACCTGCATCGCAGACAACAAGGGAAAGGCACCACCGGCACCGATTTTGACCTGACAGTACCGAGCGGACAATTTGGCCGCGACATTCATTTCAAGACGCAAAACGTAGCCGTTTTTGTCGAAAATTTGTTCAAAATCAACTCCAGGCTGGAATTTTCTGCCGGTGTTCGTTATGAAAATGGCCAAAGCGATATGACAGGCAGAATCTCTTATTTGACCGACGAAAAAGTGCCGCAAGACATTATACACCAATACCTGCTGGCGGGGGCCAGTGCCCAGTATCGCCTGAATGATCAAAACAAAATTTATGGCAGCTGGTCGCAAGCCTATCGTCCGGTGGTCTTTGCCGATATTATTCCGGGCAGCATTCTCGAACAAACCGATCCCTTGCTGAAAGACGCTTTTGGTTACAATAGCGAAATAGGCCTGAAAGGTCAGTTGTTCAAGCGCCTCAACTACGACGTCAACTTTTTCCAGATTCTATACCAAAACAGGATTGGCTCACAGGTGCTGACCGACAATCAGGGCGCGTCTTATGTCTGGAAAACGAATATTGGCGACAGCCGAACCAATGGCGTGGAATTGTATGCCGATGTGATTTTATCGGAAAATACACGGCATAAAATATCCGTGTTTACAGCCAGTTCGTGGTTTGACGGGTATTACCTGAATGGCAAATTGAGAAATGGCAGCGAAAACACCGACATCACCGGCAACCGCCTGGAGACAGTGCCCAAATGGATGAGCCGGAATGGTTTGCAAGGGGCGTACAAGAAATTTTCGGCTATCCTGCAATACAGCTACGTTGCTGAGTCCTATTCTGATGCGTTGAATACTGTTGAGCCCAGCGCAAACGGCGCCAGAGGTATCGTGCCGGAATATGCTATCTGGGACATCAATGCTTCTTATCGAATCAACAGCAGTTACACCCTGCGTTTTGGCGTGAATAACTTTACCAACAAGCAATATTTCACCAAACGCCCCACCGGATACCCTGGCCAGGGCGTATGGAGTTCCGACGGGCGTAGCATTGTCGCTTCGGTGGGTATTCGGTTGTAAACTGCGTCAGGTGCGCGTAAAAACTTAGACCTATTAAATTTCCCGCAGATAACGCAGATTTTCTGCGTTATCTGCGGGAAATTTGCCATACTATGAATTTGCTCGCGAGCGCTAAGTTTTTACGTACACGCTATAAAAGCCAATAAACGGCCCTATCAGAAAATTGCACCATTTGCGCTTTTTAATCCGCGGAATCCGCGTGGAAATCTGCGGAATCCGCGTGGAAATCTGCGCCATCCGCGTACCCTTAAACATCATAATCCACGACCAGCGTTTCGGTCAGCGGATGGCTTTGGCAGGTAAGGATATAACCGTCGGCGACTTCTTCGTCGAGCAGGCCGTAGCGGAGTTTCATGTCCACCTTTCCTTCGAGAACGCGCGCCTTGCAGGTGCAACATACGCCCGCGTGACATGACCAGGGCGCGTCAACACCGGCGTCAATGGCGGCGTCAACGATGGCTTTTCCATCGGATGAAAGTTCAAACTGAGTGTGCTCACCATCGAGAATTACGGTGACTTGACTTAAAACAGGCATAAGTTTAAATAGAGGAGAAAGGCAGATTTTGAAGTGTGTGTCGTTGATCTGCAATCAGTTACAATTTACAAAACACAATAAAACTTGGTTTTCCCAAATTTTGGAGGACAAAAATCCTGCAAAAAGTCAACTTACCTGCTGACAAATATCAAATCCCGTATTAATGTTGGTCATCTAAGCGCATGATGTATCGGTGGACATTTGCACGAATTTCCACCACACTGTAGCGTTATGACCATGCTCACCGAGTCTCAGTCCGAGTTTTTTGAAGCCAAAATCGCCCGCGACGAGAAGATCGAACCGCGGGATCCGATGCCCGATGATTATCGGGTGCACCTCATTCGCCAGATCAGCCAACATGCGCATTCCGAAGTCATCGGTATGCAACCTGAAGGCAACTGGGTTACGCGCGCCCCGTCGCTCCGGGCCAAACTGATTCTGCTGGCTAAAATTCAGGATGAGTGCGGTCACGGCCTTTATTTGTATTCCGCAGCGGAAACGCTGGGCATCAGCCGCGACGAAATGTTGGCTCAACTGCATGCAGGACGGGCCAAGTATTCCAGCATTTTCAATTACCCTACCCTGACCTGGGCCGACATCGGCGCAATTGGCTGGCTCGTTGACGGTGCTGCCATTGTAAATCAGGTCAGCCTGCAACGCACCAGTTTTGGGCCGTATTCGCGTGCAATGGTGCGCATTTGCAAGGAAGAAAGTTTTCACCAGCGCCAGGGCTACGAAATCATGGCCCAGATGATGGCAGGCACACCCAAACAACGGGCAATGGCGCAGGACGCCATGAACCGCTGGTGGGCGCCCTCGCTCATGATGTTCGGCCCGCCCGACAACGACTCGCCACGCAGTCACGACGCTTTCCGCTGGAAAATCAAGCGCGAAAGCAATGACACGCTCCGCCAAAGGTTTATTGACAAAACGGTTCAACAAGCCGAAGTAATCGGACTGACGATTCCAGACCCGGATTTAAAATTCAATGAAGTGACTGGCCACTACGAAATCGGGCCGCTCAACTGGAAAGAATTTTACGATGTGGTCAAAGGCAATGGCCCGTGCAATCAGCAGCGCATGGCGCATCACATCCGCGTTCATGAGGAAGGCGCCTGGGTGCGGGAAGCGGCACAAAAAGCGATGGAGCAGGTTAACCACTAAGGCACTGAGGAACACCAAGAGACACTAAGGGAATCCGCGTAAATCAAATAAAATCCGCAAAATCCGCGTAACCCGCGTTCAAATCATACAAATTCTGCTATAAAATGGATACTCAACTCGACCTGTGGGAAGTCTTCACACAAAGCAAGCCCGGTCAACCCTATCGCCATGCTGGCAGTGTCCACGCATCTGATCGGCAAATGGCCCTCCAAAATGCCCGCGACTCCTACACCCGTCGGGGCGAAACCAGCGGACTTTGGGTCGTTCGCTCCACAGATATTGCCGCCACCACACTGGACGACAATCCTTCGTTTTTTGGCCCCAACGACGACAAAATCTATCGCCTCCCAACCTTCTACACGATGCCGGAAGGAGCGAAAAATATTTAGTGGTGAGTGATTAGAGGTAAGTGGTTAGTGATTAGAGGTTAGTGTTTTCATATGCTGTTGATGGTGAAAACACTTACCTCTAATCACTAACCACTCACCGCTCATCACTTACCGCTCATCACTTACCACTCACAAAATGGAATCTCCACTTTTACAATACTTGTTTCGTCTGGGCGATGATTCCCTGATTTTGGGCCACCGATTGGCAGAATGGTGCAGTCGTGCCCCAACACTGGAGGAAGACCTGGCGCTGACGAATATGTCGCTGGATCACATTGGCCGGGCCAAAATGATCCTGGAATACGCCGCCAGTTTTGAAGCCCTGGGCCGCGATGCAGATGAACTGGCTTTTGGCCGTGATGAACGCCATTACCACAACCTCCTGATCACAGAAGTGCCCAACGGCGATTTTGCCGTGACGATGGTGCGTATGTTCCTTTTTTCAGCCTTTGATGTACTCCGACTGGATGAATTAAGCAGTTCTGAAGACGAAACCCTGGCGGGCATTGCCCAAAAAGGCGTCAAGGAAAGCCGCTACCATCGCCGCCACGCTGCCGACTGGATCTGGCGGCTCGGCAAAGGCACCGACGAAAGCCATCGCCGTACGCAGCAGGCCCTGAATTCGCTTTGGGGCTATACCGCCGAAATGTTTGACATGGACGATACCGAGCGGGTTTTACTGGAAGAAGGCATCGGTTGCGACCTGCATACCCTGCGCGAAATCTGGAAAAAAGACGTGAATGAAGTATTCACCAATGCCGGACTGACATTGCCCGAAGACGGATACATGCACCGCGGCGGACGCAATTGCGTACACACCGAAGCGCTGGGCCACATCATCGCTGAAATGAACTACGGGTATGCCATGATGCAAGCCTGATTGATCAACACACCAAACCTTTGGTATATCATGCCATTTTATCATAGATTAGGAAAAGTCCCCCGCAAACGCCACGTTGTTGCCCGCAAACCCGACGGCGGTTTGTATCAGGAAGAACTCGTGGGCACACAAGGATTCAGCGGCATGGCGTCGCTGGTGTATCACTTGTATGCGCCAACGCAAATCAAATCCATTGGCGATCCGTGGTCTATCAAACCTAAAACAGTGGTGGAAAACAATATCCGACCACTGAAATTTGAAGGTTTTGACCTGCCCGCCATCGAGGATTATATTGACAGCCGCAAGGTGTTGTTCACCAATGCGGATATGAATATCGGACTGGCGGCCCCTACAACCACGCCCGAATACTTCTTTAAAAATGCAGACGCCGATGAAATGCTGTTCATCCACAGGGGCAGCGGCGAACTGCAAACCATGTTCGGGGACATCTCTTTCGAACCTGGCGACTACCTGATTATACCACGAGGCACGGTGTATAAAATGGGCTGGGAAACGCAAGACAACCGTATGCTGTTTGTGGAAAGCCGCGGCCCGATTTTTACACCTAAACGCTACCGCAACGAGTTCGGTCAATTGCTGGAACATTCACCATTTTGTGAAAGAGACATCAAGCGCCCGGAATTTTTGGAAACCCGCGACGAACGCGGCGCATTTGAAGTGCGCATTAAAAAACGCGAGTCCATTTTCCCGTTTGAATATCCATTCCATCCTTTTGATGTGGTGGGCTGGGACGGCTATCACTACCCTTATGCTTTCAACATCCGTGATTTCGAGCCGCTGACGGGCCGCATTCACATGCCGCCGCCGATTCACCAGACGTTTGAGGGACGCAACTTCGTGGTGTGTTCCTTCGTGCCGCGCCTGTATGACTATCACCCCGATGCCATTCCAGCGCCATACCACCATTCCAATATTGACTCCGACGAAATTCTGTACTACGTTGACGGTGATTTCATGTCGCGCAATAATACCCGTCAGGGACAACTCACCCTGCACCCTGCCGGCATTCCGCACGGGCCACACCCGGGCGCGATCGAGCGCAGTATCGGCAAAAAAGACACGCAGGAACTGGCGGTCATGATTGACCCTTTCAATCCACTCAGCATCACCGAACACGCCGTTGCCCTGGATGTCGAAGATTACTATCGCGTCTGGCTGGAAACAGCAGTTGTTTAATGAGTGAATGGGTGAATTAGTGAATCAGTGAATTTTTCATAATCCACTGATAATCAATATATTAATCCATTCACTCATTCATCCATTCACTCATTCATCCATTCACCCATTCACTCATTTTAAAAATATGTTGATTCATTCAGCACCAGAAATACAGCAGGCTACTGCTGAAGACTTCCTGCCCTTGCACGGTACGGATTATATCGAACTCTATGTCGGCAATGCCAAACAGGCGGCGCATTTCTATAAAACCGCATTCGGATTTCAGTCGCTGGCTTATGCCGGTCTGGAAACGGGCATGCGCGACAAGGCCAGTTACGTTTTGCAGCAAGGCAAAATCCGCCTGGTATTGACGACGCCCTACCAATCCGGGACAGGCGTTTCCGACTTTTTGAACCGCCACGGCGACGGCGTAAAAACCATTGCCTTTTGGGTAGATGACGCCACAAAAGCATTTCATGAAACCGTCAAGCGCGGTGCGAAGGCGTACATGGAGCCTACTGTTGAACGCGACGAAACGGGCGAGGTTGTCCGTTCCGGCATTCACGCTTACGGCGATGTGGTACACATTTTCGTAGAGCGTAAAAACTACACCGGCGTGTTCCTGCCAGGTTACGAACCCTGGCTGTCGGATTACAACCCGACGGAAATCGGCCTTCAGTACATTGACCACTGCGTGGGCTCTGTGGGCTGGGGGGAAATGAATACCTGGGCAAAATTCTATGAAGAGGTGATGGGCTTCAAAAACCTCATTACGTTCGATGACAAGGATATTGCCACGGACTATACAGCCCTGATGTCGAAGGTGATGACCAACGACAATATGCGCATCAAATTCCCGATTAACGAGCCGGCTCACGGCAAAAAGAAATCGCAGGTCGAGGAGTTTTATGACTTCAATGAAGGCGCAGGTACGCAGCACCTGGCTGTTGCCACTGACGATATTGTTTTCACGGTCAGCGAACTCCGTAAACGCGGTGTTGAGTTTCTGTATGTGCCGGGCAATTACTACGATACGGTCACTGATCGCGTGGGCGAAATCAAGGAGGATTTGAGAATTCTGAAAAGCCTGGGTATTCTGGTGGACCGCGACGAGGAGGGTTATTTGCTTCAAATTTTCACCAAACCCGTTGAAGATCGTCCGACGATGTTCTTTGAGATTATTCAGCGTTGTGGGGCCAAGTCGTTTGGCAAGGGCAATTTCCAGGCGTTGTTTGAAAGCATTGAAGCCGAGCAGGCGCGCCGCGGGACTTTGTAGTTAGAAAAATTAAACGCAGAGAACTCAGAGACAAAACGCAGAGTACACAGCGTTCAACCACTCAAGATGTTTAACTCCGTGGTCTCTGTGTAGCACTCCGTGACCTCTGTGTTAAATTTCTAACACAGAGAACGCAGAGACAAACGCAG
>JADZBJ010000409.1 GCA_020852155.1 Saprospiraceae bacterium
CAGGTGATGCCCGATTTCGTGAGCCATAATGCTGATAGAGGCCCAGTCGGTACGCGTGGAGTTGTCTACCATTTTGATAAATTCCTTATTGTACAGGATGTATCGTTTGTCGCCAATATTTACGGCGCAAGCATTGGCCACATCGGCGCTTTCCTGAACGATAAAGTTGCGTTGAAGACCCGTCGGGGCCAGAATTTTGTCAACGATCTGAACAGCTTGCGAATTGGAGGTAAATGAATTTACCTGACCATTTTTGACTTTTGAACCGACATCCGTTCCAAAAAAACTGCACACAAAACTGGGTTTGGTTTGGGCAAATACAAAATTGCCAAACAGCATCAGAATAAGTAAGATTGGATACTTCATAGTGAGAAATTTTAGGTTGAAAATGAATAAACTTCCTGCGAAAGTTGTTTTGAGCGCAGGAAGTCTGATATGTATTCGAAAATCACGTATTCGTTTTCGGAGTATGTACGAAATATGTTGCAACAATTAGCGCCAACCATATGATAAAGCAGATGGCCGGAAACGGAAATCCAAGTATGGGCAACTCAATACTGGGTTTCCAGTCCCACCAATTCCCTAATGAATCTGAGCAAATTTCAAACCGCTGGTTTGACAAGGGGAAAAATAATTTTAAAGCCCATACTTTTCCATGCGTGGCACAATCGAGAAAAATGTGGGTTAACAAGCCAATTGAGAAGCATTTCAACACACTCGAACGATATAGATATCTTGAAATAATCAGCAGCGTTATTGCGAAAAAAAATGAATGAAAAAGGTCATAAAACCAGGTCACACTCAGGTCGTTTGCAATGAGTGAATCTGATGTTCTGCCATCATACACTGCAAACCTGGCAGCATATTTTTTCGCAAGGGCATTCTGGATGATAATTTCGCCTATGTCCGGCACCACAGTAGCGGAAATGAGTGCAATTGTATCTGATTTTGTGGATATTTTTGAGATTTTTCTGGTTAAATTGCCAAATAATACGTGAGTGACGAGATCCATCGTAAGTTGCTATTCATTTGAATGTGAAATGTTATTCTTCTATAAGGTATAAAGATTGTTCTCGATCATGTGCGCAGTTTCCCTGAATGAATAACTGACATGAACGGTTAATTAACATGAAGCGGCGGTGGAAACTGGAAGTCCCTTGAGAACTATGCCTTTCGCACAAATTCAGATTTCAAACCCATTGCGCCAAATCCTTCGATTTTGCAGTCAATGTTGTGGTCGCCATCGGTCAGGCGAATATTTTTCACCTTGGTACCGGCTTTAACGGGTTTGGGAGCGCCTTTTACAGGCAGGTCTTTGATGACAATAACCGAGTCGCCATTTTGAAGTTCGTTGCCATTGGAGTCAAATACGCGCAAGGTATCATCAGCTGCGGCCTCCACTTCGGATGGATCCCATTCGTGGAAGCATTCGGGGCAAACCAGCAGGTTTTCGCTGGCGTACGTATAGGTTGATTTACAAACAGGGCAAGGTGGAAATTCAGACATAAATTTTAGGTGTTGTTGGTTGGTTATTCGGTTATTTGTTTAATTGTTTTGTTGTTGAATTGGTTATTTGGTTATGTGTTTAATTGTTTGGTTGTTGAATTGGTTATCTGGCTGTTGAATTTTTTTTAAACAAATAACCAGTTAACCAAATACCCAAATAACCAAATACCCAATCATTTCACTATCCCTTTTAATTTCTCATTAATTTCTTTCAGCCGTTTCTGGCGGATAGAATCAATGAGTAAGGGCAGTTCAGTTCTGTGTCGTTGAGCGCATTGTGTATCCAGTTGGACGCGCAAAGTTGATATTTGTGCTGATGCGATGGAATCAATGGCCTGTCGGGTTTCGGCATCCATAGGCGCCGAGGAGCCTTCGCAGGCGGCAAAAAAACCGGATATAAACAGGATGGCTATAGCATTAAGCGCCAATGGCCGAAAGATCAGGTATGTTTGGAATGCCGGGAGTTTGCGGTTCATCATCATCCTTTTTTTCTGTATTTTGTTGTTGTTCGGCTTTCTTGCGCTCTTTGCGGGCACGGTCTTCAGCCTCAATTTTATCGTAGGCTTTGATGATTTCCTTAACCAGTCGGTGGCGAACCACGTCGTCGGTAGTCAGGGTGATAATACCGATACCATCCACGCCTTGAAGAATGTCAACGGCTTGTTTCAAACCTGATTTCTGGTTGAAAGGCAAGTCAACCTGACTGAGGTCGCCTGTAATCACACATTTTGCAGAGGGGCCAAGTCGCGTCAGGAACATTTTCAATTGCAGCGGCGTAGCGTTTTGCGCCTCGTCGAGGATAATGAAAGCATCGTTAAGCGTTCGACCGCGCATGAAAGCCAGCGGTGCAATTTCGATGACACGGTTTTCCATGAAAAAATTCAATTTATCCATGGGCAGCATGTCGTCGAGCGCATCATATAACGGGCGCAGGTACGGGTCAACTTTTTCCTTCAGGTCGCCGGGCAGAAAACCCAGGCTTTCACCGGCTTCTACTGCCGGGCGGGTCAGGACGATTTTTTTGACCAACTTGTTTTTCAGCGCGCGTACTGCGAGCGCCACAGCCGTATAGGTTTTACCTGTACCGGCCGGGCCGAGCGCAAAGACGATGTCGTTGGCATCCACCACTTCCACCATACGCTTTTGATTGCGCGTTTTAGCCTTGATGGGTTTGCCTTCTCGGCCATAAACAATCACATTGCCGCCGCCATTATCGCCATTAACAGGGATGCGTACCTCGAACGGGTTTTCACCGCCGAGAATATCTTCTACCGTATGCAAGGGCAACTCGTTGTGCTCGCGCAGGTAGCGTACAAACTGTTCAAAATGTCCTTTAGCCGCTTGTGTGTATTTCTTGTCACCGGAAATTTTCAGCGTATGGCCACGCGAAGTAATCGTGGTGTCAGCGTGGGCCTTGCGGAGTAAGTTGAGTTTGACGTTGTTTTCGCCGAATAATTCGAGCAGGTCAACGCCTTCAACAGAGAGAATGATTTCGCTCAAAGCAGTTTTCAGAAATTAAAATGATGCAGCGGGAAATGGCGACACATTGCGGTTTGATAATCAATAACTTAGTGCCGTTGTTCCATGCGATAACTGTATGTTTTCCCGCACCGCAAACGGGTGGCAAAGTTACACTTTTGCCGATGTTCTAATAACCAAATGTTCAGGATAAAGGTTTCTTAACCAGAAAATAAAATTCAACCATCAACCCCCTCAACAACTTTCAACTTTCAACCCCTTCAACTTTCAACCCCTTCAACTTTTCAACCTTCAACTCCACCCCCAACCCGCTTCGTTCATTCAACTGAATGCGTCCATTTTCCAGCATCGGCATTTCAAAAGGATTGTTGCTAATCAGCCAGCAGCCGTCCAGGTCAGCAAAATCACACAGCGGAGCGAGCGCCGAAGCGGCGTAAATACCGCAACTGGTCTCGGTCATACAGCCAATCATCAGTTTCAGGCCGCGTTCCCGCGCCTGTTGGATGGCCCGAAAACCCTCGTGAACGCCGGTGCATTTCATTAATTTCACATTTACACCATGAAAACAATCGGCGACCCTGGGCAAGTCAGACAAGCGTTGAAAACTTTCGTCGGCAATAATCGGCAAGGGAGAGCGGGCGGTTAACCACGCGGCATCGTCCAGGTGGTCTTTGGGTACGGGTTGTTCGATGAGTTGCACGCCTTGTTCCTGAAGCCAGAAAATCAGGTCGAGGGCTGCCTCCCGGTCGTGCCATCCCTGATTGGCGTCGGCGTAAATGGGCTTGTCGGTCACTTCACGCAAAGTACGGATGATGCTGCGGTCGTCCTCAGCGCCTAATTTGACTTTGATGATGTTGAATGCGTCGCCTTCTTTCAGTTTCTCGCGCAAAACTTCCGGCGTATCAATGCCCAGCGTGAAAGTAGTAGCCGGCATATTGGCAGCATCAGCACCCCGCATTCGCCACAAGGGTTGCCCTGTTTGTTTTCCCCACAAATCATGCAAAGCAATATCCACGGATGCCTTTGCCGCGTTGTTGCCCGGTGCGATAGCATCTATTTCTGCCATGATTCGGCTGATGGTTTCCAGGTCAAGGGTTTCCGTCCGGACATGTTGGAGTACGTCTCTTGCGCGGGCCAAAAAAGCCGTCGCGGTATCGTGATTTTCACCGTAATAGGGTGGCATAGCGGCTTCGCCAAACCCGACCTGACCGTTATGATGGATTTCAGTTAGTACAGCATTGGTATGGGTGCGCATGCCCGTGGCAAGGCGAAATGGATGGCGAAGCGCCAGCAAAACAGGTTTAAAATGGAGATTCATATTTGCTGATTCCACCAGCGCAGACTTCTGGTCAGATCGTCGCTGCTGATGTTCGTTTTTATCATTGAAAATGGTTGATTCAAATCGGGCGTAACAATGCGCACCTGACGACCCACATTTTTTTTGTCGTGCAACATGGCTTTCCAGATGGCTTCAAATACATTTTCCGAAATATGACGATGTGGAAAATACTTGCTGATGACCGTGGTGATTTCCTGCAATCTTGCTGATTCAGCCAAATAACTTTCGCAGGCCATGCCGATGGCAATGGCTTCGCCGTGTGTCAAAGGATTGTCGGTGCCAAGGAAGTAACTTTCGATACCATGACCGATGGTGTGGCCGTAATTGAGCAACATACGCAGGCCGTGTTCGAGCGGGTCTTCCTCAACGATGCGAACTTTAACGGCAATGGAACTTTGAAGTTGTTCCTGTGTGAGCATAGAATCGGTTGTGGAATGCCTGAGTTCGTCCCAAAGTTGCATATCGCCGATCAGGGCGTGTTTTAAAACCTCGGCCATGCCGCTGCGGTATTCGCGTTCGTGGAGGGTTTTCAGGAAATTTACATCGGCAAAAA
>JADZBJ010000410.1 GCA_020852155.1 Saprospiraceae bacterium
AGTCGTCTATGCTACAGGATAATCACATTCATATGGATACAACTTTAATCTGGACTTCCTTTAGCCAAAGTATGCACCGCTACCTCATGCGTCAGGTGGGTAACCGACATGATGCGGACGACCTGTTGCAGGATATTTTTCTGAAAATCCACTTGAAATGGCCCACACTCAATGCAGAGCAGAGCCTGTCGGCCTGGGTGTGGCAAATCACACGAAACACCCTGCTGGATCATTATAAAAAGCGCCGACTCCCCTCTACTGAACTGAGTCAGGCAGAATGGATCGAACAGGAGACAGCCCCGGACAATTTCAATCAAAGCCTTGCTATGTGTGTGCGGATGTTGATTGATTTATTGCCTCAAGCGCAACAGGAAGCATTGCTTTTGGCCGATCTTGATCATATTTCGCAAAAGGAACTGGCCGAGCGCTGGGGCGTGAGCTATTCCGGTGCGAAAAGCCGCGTGCAACGGGCCAGAACAGATTTACATGGTATTTTTCTGCATTGCTGCGCCATTCAGGCCGATTGTTATGGCAATATCATGAGCGTGGATTGCCTGGAAAAAACCTGTTGATGTAGACATCCTGCGTCTTTATTTCCCTTGCTCGTCTTTTAAATTGGAAGCGCTTCCGAATTCTTCACCTTTCAATTTTTTAACGACATGAAAAACGCATTGAATTGGCTTTGCTCTTTTGCCGGCGGCGGATGCTGCGGTACGGGTTGCTGCTAAAAAATCAATTATTTCACCTTCCAAAATTTATTCAAGGTTATGAAATCAAAAAAATGGCTCATGATGGGACTTTTGTTCGTTGGATTTGCCGCCAGCGCTTTGGCCACCTATCAACACATGAACAGCAGTAGCGCGGATTGCTGCACTCCTGGTTGCTGTCAGGGAAGTCAAATGCCTGATTGCTGCAAAGCAGCAGAGTAATCGCCTGCTTTTAAACAGTTTTTTTGGGGAGACGATGGTTGTGAAGCATCGTTTGAGCGGCATGTTTTATCTTGCGCCAAACAATTATTTTCACATGAACCATCGTCTCCTTTTCTTTCTGCTGCTCTTTAGCGCTTCATTTTCAATACTGTCTGCCCAAAAAACATCAGTCCGCGATGTTGATGCACGCGTAGAGGCACTACTCGCCAAAATGACACTGGATGAAAAAATAGGCCAGCTCAATCAGGTCGTAGGCGACATTAGTACAGGTACTGATATTAAAAAAGACGATCTGCTCAATTCAATCAGGGCCGGTAAAGTAGGCTCTGTCCTGAGTCACACCAATTTCGATAACAAAATCACCCTGCAAAGAATTGCGACCAAGGAAACCCGCCTGGGTATTCCCCTGATCTTTGGGTTTGACGTTATTCACGGTTACAAAACCATCTTCCCGATACCGCTGGCGCAAGCCGCTTCCTGGGATATGGATTTGATCGAACGCATTGAACGCATAGCCGCTGAAGAAGCCGCTGCCGATGGCCAAAACTGGACATTTGCACCCATGGTGGATATTTCCAGGGACCCGCGCTGGGGCCGTATGATGGAAGGCGGCGGAGAAGATCCGCTGCTCAACAGCCGTATCGCCGTTGCCCGTGTGCGCGGCATTCAAGGCGATGACCTGTCAAAAAATAACACGCTGGCTGCTTGCGTCAAGCACTACGCCGGTTATGGCTTTACCGAGGGCGGCCGCGATTATAACACCGTGGATATGAGTGAACAACGCCTGCGCGAGATCGTTCTGCCGCCGTTTGAAGCTGCCGCCAAAGCCGGGGCAGCCACATTCATGAATGCCTTCAATACCCTGAATGGCGTGCCTGCCAGCATGAACAAACACTTAGTGACAGACATCCTGCGTACAGAATGGGGCTGGAAGGGCATGGTGGTCAGCGACTGGAATTCATTTGGCGAAACTATCGTGCATGGCGCCGCATCGGATGATATGGACGCCGCTGCCAAGTGCCTGTCTGCTGGTAGCGACATGGATATGGTGGGCGGCACATTTATACGCGGTTTAAAAGCCGCGCTTGACGCCAAACGTGTAACAACAGCCCAGATTGATGAAGCCGTGCGTCGTGTGCTTCGCCTGAAATACCAGTTGGGGCTGTTCGATGATCCTATGCGTTATCTCGACCGTTCGCACCGCGAAAGCACGCTGGAAAAGCCGCAATACCGCGAAACAGCCCGCGAAGCCGCTGCTAAAAGCATGGTTTTGCTGAAAAATGATGGCGGACTTCTGCCCCTCAAACCCGGCGGCGTTTTTAAGAAAATTGCCATCATTGGCCCTTATGCCAACAGCGTGGGTAATAAAGATTACATGAGTTTCTGGACGATCGGTTTGGGCATGCGCGATTATGATTCGACCAAAGTCGTTACGCCTGCGCAAGCCTTGAAACCCGCACTGGAAGAGTTGGGCTTCACGGTTACGATCACCGAAATTTGTAAAGACGCGGCCTGTATTGAAAAAGACTATTCCGCAGCACTCGAAGCAGGCCGCGACGCCGACCTGACCATCGTATGTCTCGGAGAAGAAGGCTTTGACTGTGGAGAAAGCCGTTCGGTATCCAAACTGGAACTGCCTCGCGGTCAGGAATCAATTTTGAAGTTCGTTAATCGAGGGAAAAAACCATGCGTTCTGGTCGTGTTTAACAGCCGGCCAGTGGTGTTCAATTATGCCAGCGACAATGTCAATACCATCATTTCAGCCTGGCAGCCCGGATTTGAAACCGGCAACGCGCTGGCAGATATTATTACCGGAAAAGTAAATCCATCCGGAAAATTGCCGGTCAGTTGGCCGCGCAGCGTTGGTCAAATTCCACTGTACTACAATGCACTCAATACCGGCAGGCCGCAAACCCAGGATGGACAAATGTGGAGCAGTGGCTATCTGGATTCGCCCCGCAGCCCGCTTTACCCGTTTGGATACGGATTAAGCTATACCAAATTTG
>JADZBJ010000411.1 GCA_020852155.1 Saprospiraceae bacterium
ATCCGTAGCTGTTGGCGGATTAAAAAAAATGGCGCGGATAGTTTGGGCTTGTGCAGCCATAGCGGCCAATGTGACAAAGCACAAAAGTGTAATTTTTTTCATAATATGAATTATTTAGGTTAACCTGGTTTTACAAAGACGTATGTCTATTGTTTTAGTAACCCTGTCACCTCCCCAAAACCAACTCTTCTTCCTTCTTTTTCACTCCAGCCACGGATGGTCACCGTATCGCCGGGTTGCAGGAAAGTGCGGGTACTGCCGTCTTTTAATGTTAGTGGTTTAGAACCTCCCCAACTCAATTCAAGCATAGAACCAAAGGAGTCGGGTGTCGGGCCACTGATTGTGCCGCTAGCCATCATGTCGCCGACCTGAACATTACATCCGTTCACGGTGTGGTGAGCCAGTTGTTGTGCCATTGACCAGTAAAGGTATCGGGTGTTGGATTTTACGACGGCCGTTTCGACGTTACTTTTTGGTGAAGTTACACTGACCTCCAGGTTAATGTCAATATTTTTTATGCCGCGTTGCGACAAATACGCCAACGGGGCCGGATTTTGCTTTGGCCCTTTGGTTCTGAAGGGCTTCAGGGCCTCTAAAGGGACAATCCAGGGGGAAATGCTGCTACCAAAATTTTTGCCCAAAAACGGCCCCAGTGGCACATACTCCCAACGCTGAATATCGCGGGCGCTCCAGTCGTTGAACAGCACCAGTCCGAAGATATATTCCTCCGCATTTTCAATGTTAATGGGCGTGCCAAGCGGACTCTCTTTACCAATGACAAATGCCATTTCCAGTTCAAAATCCATTTGCTGCGTCGGGCCATAAACAGGCGTTTCCTGTCCTTTGGGTAGCAACTGCCCATGCGGCCATTGGATGGGTGTGCCACTCACGACGATGGATGAAGCACGACCATGATAACCCACCGGAAGCCAGCGCCAGTTGGGCAGCAGCGGATTGTCAGGACGGAACATTTTGCCTACGTTGGTTGCATGTTCGATGCTGCTGTAAAAATCCGTGTAATTCGGCACCCGAACCGGCATCAGCATGGTTGCTGAATGGCGGTCACACAGGATAGCCGATGCATTGTCAGGCCGTGTGGCTTGCGAGAGCCAATCCTGCACTTTCCGCCGTACCCGATTGGTAACAGGCTTGCCCAGGGCTATGAACTCATTGAGCGTGGATTGTTCCAGTACTTTTTTGAAAAAACGCCGTTTGCCAAACAAATTATGCTCGGCTGCGGCAACAAGGTCAACAATATGATCGCCAATGGCTACACCAGCCCGAGGGCCTTTGTCGGTTGTTTTGAAAACGCCAAAAGGCAGATTATGAATGGAAAAATCGCTGTTTGAAGGTATATTAAGCCACATAAAAAGTCACTACTGATTTTTTTGCCAGTTGCCGCAAAGGTACAGCGACCTGTTTCCAATCGGGTCTTTTTAAATCAAGGGATTGAACAGCCGTCGCAACTTTGTTTCTTTGCAGCCGGTAATATGCTAAATATCATTTTTGAAGACAAATATCTGGTTGCGATAGACAAGCCTTCCGGGTTGTCTTCTGAGAGTGGAGCAGCATTGCACCCATCTGCAGAAAGTATGGTTCAGCAAATGTTGACGGATCGGGATGGAAGGTGTCCATACCTGCGTGCCGTACATCGCCTTGATCGGCCGACGAGTGGCGTGCTGCTGCTGGCCAAATCAAAAGCGGCGTTGTCGGGCCTGATGCGGCAATTTGAAGAGAAGACGATTGTCAAGATATATGTAGCACGCGTATCCGGCCATTGGCCCGTCAGCGAAGGCACACTTCGCAACTGGCTTCGGAAGTCTGACGACGGGCGGAGTGCCATCATCTGAGAAGGCCCGGAAAAAGGTGCTGCGGAAGTTGTGCTACATTTCAAGGTGTTGAGCGAGGGAGAACATTTTACACAACTGGAAATAAAGCCCGAAACCGGAAAATTTCACCAGATCAGAGCGCAACTGGCTCATGCCGGTTTTCCGATCATTGGGGATGTCTCGTACGGTGGAATACCATTTGCGGAAAATCAAATCATGCTTCATGCGTATCAATTGAGCGTTCAGCACCCGATAACCGGGCAAAAATTAACGCTTTTGATTGATTCGATTGAATCCGATTGATCCGATTATATCCGATTGATTAGATTTTACCATGTAGGCCCAGATGTTCACAGAAAAATCTGCGTAAATCTGCGTTTGAAAATCTGCGTAATCTGCGGTAAAACGACTCTACGACGGGCAATCGGATTTAATCGAATCAATCGAATCAATCGGACATAATCGGATCAATCGAATCAATCGTACTTAGTCGAATCAATCGAATCAATTAGAATATGTCAAAATCGCGTAAGCCTGCACCCAAACCAGTTTCAAAACCGACGGCTACAACGGTGGCAAGCCGGTTAATGGACATTCCGGCCTGGTTGCTGGATGCCAAACGCATGAGCATGGCGCTTTTCGTACTGGCCTTCGCCTTGTATGCCAACACCCTGTTTCACGATTTCGCGCTGGACGACGGTATTGTCATCACAGACAATATGTTTACCAAGCAAGGTGTGTCGGGTATTGGTGGCATCCTTTCAAAAGATACGTTTTTCGGCTTTTTCAAAGTTGAAGGGAAGGAAGCGTTAGTGTCGGGCGGTCGTTATCGTCCGCTGACGTTGGTGCTGTTTGCCTTCGTTTATCAGGTGGCTGGTAGTGCGCCGTTTGTATTTCACTTGCTGACGGTACTCTTGTTTGCGGCTACCTGCGTGATGCTGTACCGCACGTTGTTGCTGTTGTTTGGTCAACCGGATGCGCCTGCCAACGCGAATATGTCGTTGCTGGCTTTGCTCGCAGCGGCCATATTTACAGTACACCC
>JADZBJ010000412.1 GCA_020852155.1 Saprospiraceae bacterium
CCCCGTCAGGGGTTCCCTGTTTATAGCAACCCATACACGCCAATTATGAAAAACCCCGTCAGGGGTTCCCTGTTTATAGCAACCCGTACACGCCATTTATGAAAACCCCGTCAGGGGTTCCCTGTTTATAGCAACCCATACACGAAATTATGAAAAACCCCGTCAGGGGTTCCCTGTTTATAGCAACCCATACACGAAATTATGAAAAACCCCGTCAGGGGTTCCCTGTTTATAGAAACCCGTACATGCAATTATGAAAAACCCCGTCAGGGGTTCCCTGTTTATGACATCATCGCCAAATGGAAATCTGGCGTTCACCGGGTTTGGCGTAACCGCGATACATACCGGCTGAATTGAATGGCAACGCGACATTTCCATATTTATCCACGGCGATCAATCCACCGTCGCCGCCTTTTTCCACCAATTTTTTCATGACGACTTCATCGGTGGCGGCCTGCAACGACATACCGCGATAATTCATCAATGCCCAAACGTCGTGCGCAACAGCATAGCGGATGAAAAATTCGCCGTGTCCTGTGCAACTCACGCCGCAAACGGCATTATCGGCATACGTTCCCGCGCCGATGACGGGCGTATCCCCAAGGCGATTCCAGCGTTTGTTGGTCATACCGCCCGTACTCGTAGCGGCGGCGATATTTCCCTGGCGGTCGAGGGCCACACAACCAACGGTGCCAAACTTCCGGTTGGGATCAGGTGGCGTCATGCCTGTTTTGTTTTCCTCTTCGGCTAATTGTTGTTGTAGTGCATCCCAGCGCTCCTGCGTGAAAAACCATTTGGGATCGGTCATTTCCAGGCCATTTTCCTGAGCAAACTGCTCAGCGCCAGCGCCGGTTAGCATCACATGCTGCGATTTTTCCATGACCGCCCGCGCCAGCAAAACCGGATTTCTCACATGCATAACGCAGCCCACTGCGCCCGCTTTTTGATCGCGACCGTCCATGATGCTCGCATCGAGTTCATTTTTACCATCGTGGGTAAATACTGCGCCACGTCCGGCATTAAAGAATGGGCAATTTTCAAGAAAAACAACCGTCTGCGTCACGGCATCCAGTGCCGAACCGCCATTTTTCAGGATATTTTCACCAATGGTTAAAGCCGAATCCAGGGCTGCGCGATAAGCCGCCTCTTTTTCAGGGGGCATTTTTTCACGTTGGATAGTTCCTGCACCGCCATGCAAGGCCAGGGCATAATCTGCTTTGGGTGTTGAAGCAGGCGGTGTGTTGGGCGTTTCGCAAGCAGACATAAAGCAGTAAAAAAGAGCAAAAAAGTAGTGAAATTTCATAAAAAACGAGGTTTTATTGCCCGTGAAAAACACTTGAGCGGTTGGTTTGTTATTCAGGGTTAGCCCCGAATGTACGGACTGCGCCCTTTTTTTAAAAACATGATACGGAAATTACTGCTCGAAGATTTTGATCTGAACCTGCAAGCATCTGTTCGCCAGCAAGCGGAAGACTTGCAGGCCAGTGTGATGCAAATGCGCGAATTGGAGAAACACTTCTGGGCAGCAACGGTCGAAACAGACGCCGGACATTACGATGTGGAAGTGGTCATTACGCCTGCTCGTATTAAGGAATTCAGTTGCACATGCTTCTTTTCCGGCAGGCGTTCCATGTGCCCGCATATTGCGGCGACCTTATTAAAAGTGCGGTCTTTTTTAGAACAAAAACAAACTGAAAAACGCATTTTAAGCACAGAAAAAACCCAAAAAGAGGCAGCATCATCTCATCTTACCCCAAAGGCCATCATCCAGGCAGCATCGGAACAAGATCTTCGTGATTTTTTGCTGGAGTATGCTCGACGCGACGTTGATTTTGCGCTCGCCCTGAAGGTGCGGTTCGCGCGCCAAATGAATACACGCGAGCAGCCGTGGGAAAAACTGCTGGATACAGCCCTGCCCAAACATGCTGAAAAGGCCTCGCCGAGCGATTGGAAACGTTTTTTAAACACTGCCAATGCCTTGCAACAACATCAGGCTGAAGCAGTTAAGCAGACTGACTGGTCAGAAGCCGTGGCTATAAACAGTGCGTTGTTGAGCAAACTCGGTGAACTGCGCTGGCCGCAAAAGTCCTCAGGTAAACAAGGCATTGAGTCATTGTTTCAGACGGCACTTGCACAATTAACCAATCTGCCTGATGAATCACTGTCGCCCGAACTCCGGGAAAAAGTATGGCAATTAATCATGTCGCTTGGGCAGGAAGGCAAGTTGGCACAGTCCGCATTGACCGTGGTTGTTCCTTTTATGGCCAGAAAAGCACAGGAAACCCATTATTTTGATGCTATAAAACAGTCATTTCAACAAAGTGGCGATACTTCTGGCAGTTTTGCCCAAACGACCCTGATTGCAGCCATGCTGGGTCGAAACCTGCCGGAGGCTGCATTGAAAGTCTGGGAAAGTCAAACGCCAACCCTGACGCCGCAGGCACTGGCAGATGTTATCCTTCAATGGGCAGCATGGCTTCCCGGTGAAGCGATTAGTCGCCTGCTCATACTGGCTTTAAAACAACCAGACTGGACGCCGCGCCAGAAAACGCAAATCGAAAATGCACTGCTTGAATTGGCCATTAAACTCAATGATACCGAGGCGCAGGCAACCGTTTTCAGGCGTCGTTTTCAGGAAACAGCCCAAACATCCTGGTTAGAGCGGCTGCGCGACGTCAGTGGAGCCCAATGGCCGGAAGTACGTCACGAGTTGATTTTTGTCCTGGAAAAAATGGAGGATAAAGCGCCCTTGCTCAGCCTGTATTTTTACGAAAAAAATATCGAGAAACTCATCGAATTACTCGAACAACAAAATGACCTCAAATTGATTCAACGCATTGAAGACGATCTGCTGGAATTCAAGCCGGAAATGGTGTTCAAAGCCTATCAACGCCGGCTTGTGGATTATTTGAGCGACCATTTTGGCGCGCCTTCACTCGCCTGGGTTCGTTTACAACTGGCGAATCTGCTGCACAAAGGCCAAATGGACATGGTTATTTCGCTGATGCGTTTTCTGGTGCAGCATTTCCCCGAAAGGCAAGCACTGGCCAGCGAACTACTTGAACTTTTCCCTAAATCAAAACGAAAAGGGATTTTTTGAATTGGTTATTTGTGGAATTGGTTATTTGGTTATTTGTTGATTTGGTTATTTGTTGTGGTGGTTATTTGTTGATTTGGTTATTTATTAAAAACTTAGCCCCAGCGGGGCGAAACGTCGGTAGCCTAAAAAATGTAAAAAATACCGAGGTGCGTAGCAACGTAACGTTGGTTCCGCGTGACCGACGTTACGCCCCGCTGGATCTAAGTCTTTAACAAATAACCAAATCAACAAATCAACAAATAACCAAATAACCAATTCCACAAATAACCATAAAACCCACTCACATGCTCCGCATACAGCACGGAATCATAGATTTGTCGCAGCCGATTGTCATGGGTATCTTGAATGTCACGCCCGATTCATTTTTCGATGGCGGTCGGCATATCGTATCGAATGACGCCTTGGCACAGGCCGAAAAAATGCTGACAGATGGCGCTACAATATTGGATATTGGCGGAGCATCGTCGAGGCCAGGCGCAGCAACGGTGTCTGTTGATGAGGAATTACGACGTGTGGTGCCGGTGATTGAGGGTATTCGCGCGCGCTTTCCGGCATGTTTCATTTCGATTGATACCTGGCGCAGCAAGGTGGCTCATGAAGCCGTCGTGGCAGGGGCTGATATCGTCAATGACATTTCCGCCGGGAAAATGGACGAACAATTGTGGCCGACAGTAGCCACATTACAGACGCCTTATATCCTCATGCACATGCAAGGTCGCCCTGAAAACATGCAGCAAGCGCCGCACTATGCAAATGTAATCACCGAAGTTCTGGATTTTTTTATTGAATCTGTAGCATCTTTACGGCGCTTGGGCGTAAAAGACATTGTGCTTGATCCGGGCTTTGGCTTCGGAAAAACCCTTGAACACAACTATACTTTATTGCGGGACATGCGCGATTTTCAGACCGTTACAGGCTTGCCTTTACTTGCAGGAATTTCGCGTAAGTCCATGATTTACAAACTATTGAATATCGGCGCTGCCGATGCCCTGCCAGCGACCGCAGCCCTGCACATGGTTGCGCTGCAATCAGGCGCCAGTATCCTCAGGGCGCATGATGTAGCCGAAGCCGTTCAGGTTATTCGCCTTTGGGAAATGTTGCAAAATCAATCACAGTCTTTATGACGACTTCTTATCCGCCGCTTGATTTGTTGTACCGCACATACAACAGCCTGTTTTTGAGCTTACCTTTTCAACACATCGAACAAACCGGCACGCTGCTGGCCTTGTTCGCCCAACAGTGCGATAACGGTTTTAAAGCCGGTAAATCGCCTGTGGATATTGTTCAGGATTTCTGGGATGAGTACTACGAGAATGCTCCTCTCGACAAGCGGAACGATCTGCTGTTTTATTTTATTCAGTACGTTGAGCGCCAGGTCGTACTGTTCGACTCTGTGGAGGACGCCTTGTTCGAGCAGACACACGACATGAACGGCCCCGGCTCGCTTCGATATTTTACCGATAAAATGACGGCCTCCGAACCGCTTCGGCAGCGATTGCTCAATGAACTATCGGACTATAGCGTCAGGCTGGTATTAACGGCGCACCCGACGCAGTTTTATCCGGGCAAAGTGCTGGGTATCATCAATGATCTGGGTATGGCTATCCAGGCCAATCAACTCGATCAGATTCAGCTACTGTTGATGCAATTGGGCAAAACCACCTTTTTCAATCGCTCGCGCCCGCGCCCGATTGACGAGGCCATTGGCCTGGGCTGGTTCATGGAGCATATTTTTTTCCATGCCATTCCCGATGTGGTGTATCGTTTGCTCACAGAACTGGGTCAGGAAGTGACGGTCTTCAACAACGCCCGACTGATGACCCTGGGCTTCTGGCCCGGCGGCGACCGCGATGGTAATCCCAACGTAATTTCCG
>JADZBJ010000413.1 GCA_020852155.1 Saprospiraceae bacterium
AGCCAACTGCCCAGCATCGGCGAACTGCTGGCGCCTACATTCATACAAATACCCATAAAACCCATAGCCTCGCCACGACGGTCGGCTGGTACAATGTCGGCTACGTAGGCTGTTGTGCCCGTTGGCTTGAAACCGGTTGAAAAACCATGCAAAAAACGCAGTAAAAAGAATCCGCTGACAAAGGGCAGCAAGGGATAACACAGACTGCAAACAATACACGCCCCTACTCCGATGTACATGACTGGCATTCGGCCAATAGTGTCGGTTAACTTGCCGCTGAATGGCCTTGACAAACCGGCCGTAATCGTAAACAGTGCAATAATCCACCCCTTGTGCTCCCCGCCTCCCAGGGAGGTCAAATAAGAGGGCAACTCTGGAATCATCATGTTAAAACTGCCGGCAAACAAGGCGTGCGACAGTGCCAGCAGCAAAAAAGAGCGGGTGTAAAGCGGCGGGGCAACGGAATTCATGCTCAAAGGTGAAAAAATAGATTGGGTCGGCCCGTACGTTTTTACTTTTGCTGCAAAATTCAACCAACAGACTTTCGACTGACATGCTCGATACGGCTCAACTCCCCAAAAATGGACATACCAAAACCATTCAGTTATCCTCCAACGCTACGCTGTTCTGGCGGGTGTTTATTCCTATTTTCATCACTGTTTTTATATCCGGGTTAGTCCTGGCTTTCATTATAATAGATGAAGAAAACCTGTACCTGTCAATTCCCGCGTTGCCCGTCCGAATCATCGCAGTGATTATCTGGTTTGTGTGGCTGGCCATCCTGAAACGCACCCTCTGGCGACTCAAGCGCGTTGATGCTGACGACAATTTCATGTATGTCAGTGATTATTGGAAAACCGTGCGTTACCCGTGGCAAGACCTCGCCAGCGTGGAAGAGAAAAAACGCCTGAATCGCCAGATAGTTAATTTCAACCTGAAACAACCCGGGCTTTTTGGACAAAAAATTTCCTTCTTGCCGGGTTCTTCGTATGCTGACTGGAAAAAGCAATTCGACCAGTTGTGATCATTTTTTGAAATTCAGTTGATTAACGATTTTACATGAATAACTTGATGACCTTGAGTCAAAAAATCGGCCTTGTTTGTGCCATAACCTGCCTGCTTTTTGCCAATGCACAACAGGCTTTTTCACAAAAAACAGACACCCTGCAAGGGTATTATGAAAAACAATTCGGCGAGGAAATAACCTATTTTTCTCCCCTCAAACAATTTGCCAATCAGGCGCTGCTCACTCGTTGCCTCGGAAATATGCCGGTACGCTGGGCATCGGAACCCTACACCGGAAAAGCCGACAGCGTTTGTTACGAACTGCTCATCGGGCATTCCACCGGCACCAGCAAAGGCGTGCGATCTTTCCAGTTGAGTTTGAACAAAACCTATTCCTGGACACTCGAAACCCAACCGCAACAAAAGGGTATGTTTGTCAAATCCGGCACAGGCCCCGGCGGGCGATGGCGATTTGTCGCACAGGAATACGACGTCAATGGCGATGTATTCGGCAAATTGTTCATCACGATCCCCGCAGCCCTGGCCAAAAGCGGCCCACAATGGGCATTGACAGGCCTCGATCAGAAAAGCCGCGACTGGATGATGGTATTCATGTACCGACGCGCTTTCAGGGCTGATGTCAATGTGGGGCAATTACTGCTGCGCAATTCGGATAAAAGGCAGATCACTGTTCTGGTTGAAAATCCGTATCCGACCGATCGGAAACTCAGCGTGCTGTGTCAGGATCAGGAACTGACCATCGTGGTGAATCCAGGCTTCAACAGCGTTCCGGTAGCGGCTTTCAATTCCAATAAATCGGGCAATGTGAACCTGACGCTTCAATTGGAGGGCGATGCGACAACTTTAACCAAAGAAATCGTCCTGACGCCGGTCAAACACCGCACATTTCACATTATTCACCATTCACACAACGACATTGGATATTCTCATCACCAGACCGAGGTGGAGAAAATTCAGACCCAAAATATTCGCGCTGCACTGCGCTGGATCAAAGCCAACAGGGGCAGCCAACAACGCCCGATCTGGCATATCGAATCGCTTTGGGCTGTGGAAAATTTCATGAAAACCGCCAATGTAGCCGAGAAAAACCTGTTCGCCGAATACGTGCAATCCGGGCAAATCGTCCTCTCCGGCAATTTCGCCAATATCCTGACCGGACTTTGTCGCCCGCAGGAGCAATCCTGGGCGCTTGAATACGGCAATTCGCTGCGTAAGGACATGCAAATGCCCATCAAGATGGTGATGACCACCGACATTCCGGGCATTTCAGCATCGGCCATGCAAGCCTACCTCGAAAACGGATACGCTTACCTCTCGATGGGGCCTAATTATGTCAAAAATCTGCCTGACCACGGCGACCGTATCGGCTCCATGCTGGAAGCGCAGGGCGATCAGATTTTCTGGTGGAAACCCAATGCCGGTTCGGATAAAAAGTTGATGGTCTGGACGGCTGGCCGTGGTTATTCCATGTTTCACGGTATTTCAGACAGCGAAAAACAGTATCAGTGGGAGCAACGCCTGTCTGATTACATGAACGAACTGGATCAGCGAAATTACCCGTACGAAGACATTCAACTGCGCTATACCAAAAATGCCGACAACGGCCCGGTGGATACGCTTTTGCTCGATTTTATCCGGCAATGGAATGAACGTTACGCATCACCAAGGCTTGAACTCTCGTCTATCCCGGAATTGTTTGATATGATGGCCAAAAAGCACGGCGATGCCTTTCCGGTATTGCAAGGCGAAATCACGCCATATTGGGAAGACGGCGCGTATTCCACGGCAGCCGAAGAAATCGAGGCGCGGCAATTGGCGGCAAAAACCATTCAATTAGAGCAAAAAATGCCGCAGCCCTCGTCGCCTGAGGTGCGCCGCAAACTTTATCAGTTGCATCGAAATCTGGTGTTGTTTCACGAACATACCTGGGGCGCGTGGTGCAGCATCAGCGATCCTGATAATTCATTCACCACGGATCAATGGATTTTCAAAAAGGCATTTCTCGACTCAGCCAGATTGCAATATCAAAATCTGGAAAGCCATTTTGCTTCTTTAAAAACCGCAGATAATAAAATCGTCAAGGGATTGCCTTTGAAAATCGTTCCAGACACTCTGCGCGGCGGTTTTACGCTCTATGACCTGCAAGGCCGACTCTTGGCAGACACAAATCAGTACAGGTTGTTTGAGCCTGTTTACATGCTGGGCGTCAATCCAATGAAGCGTGAAGCGTTAAAACTCACAGCGTCGAAAGCGTACTTGCGCAGCGGAAATCAGGTTTATGAGCAGACATTTAATGGCGCCGGATTTAATCGCCTTATGGTGCGTGTAACGCACGACAAACGGGCCAATAAACTCGATTTACAAGTCGTGATGGACAAAATCGCAGTACGCGAGAAAGAAGCCTTGCACATAGCACTGCCCATCGGGAAATCGTCGAATGAACTGCGTTATAACAACAACCTCGTTTACCCGACCACTCAGTTACCCGGCTCTAACAAGGAGTTTGTTTGTGTTGAAAACGCTTTGTCGCTCAAAAGTGCGTATGGTACATGGCAATTGGAAAGCCCTGACATCGCCTTGATTGAAATTGGCAGCCCGATTGACGAGAACCGTCCAAACGGCGCGAAAGTCTGGAAACGCGACAATCAAAACCTGTCTAACCTGTTCCTGTACGTGCTCAATAACTACTGGCACACCAATTACAAGGCCGATCAGGCTGGAGAAATCAAGTTCAATTTCTCCATGTGGTTGGGTCAGTAACCCCCAACTTTTCAAATTTCAAATTGGAGATTTCAAATTGTATATTTTTTAAATTTGAAATCTCCAATTTGAAATTTGAAATTTGAAAAGTTTTCAGGGGTGCTGAAAACGCGGGTCTGTTGAAAACGACTCATCGGTGAGCGTTTTCAGGAAGGCAATAATCTGTTGTTTTTCGATATCAGTAAGCGGGATGCCCAATTGCCCGTTTTGCTTCAGCAATGGGTCAAGCGAAGGTGTGTCTTTTACGCCGGATGTGTAATGATTCAGCACGGCTTCCAGGGTTTTGAATTTGCCGTTGTGCATATAAGGCGGCGTTCTTTCCACATTTCTCAATGATGGAACAGCAAATTTTCCGATGTCATCCGGGAACGTGCTGACTTCGTAGCGGCACTTATCCAGCGTGAAATCACTCAAAATGCCATTGTTTCTGAAACTTTGATCCGTGAACAAATCCGTCGCGTGGCAAGTGCTGCATTTGGCTTTGAAAAGTGCCAGACCGGCCAGTTCATCAGCAGAGAGCGTACCGCCGGATTCGCCACGCACGTAATGATCGTAGCGACTGTTGGCGCTGACCAGCATGTTCATGAACTGCGACAGCGCTTTTAGCATATCTGCGCCCGAGATCGTATCAAGGCCGGGAAATGCTTTTTTGAACATCGCCGGATAAACGCTGCTCCGATTCAGTTTTCGTACAACATTGGCGGGCACTTCATCCATTTCTACCGGATTCTGAATGGCATTCAGTGGCACGAGGTCGAGCAGCGGCACGCCGCCATCCCAGAAAAAACTGGTTCGCCAGGCCATGTTTTGTACGGCAGGCGCATTCCGTTTGCCCAGCAGCCCGTTGATGCCGTGGCTCGTGATATGATCCACGTGGCTGAATGCAGAGTAACTGATATGGCAGTCGCCACACGAAATCGAACTGTCGCGACTAAAAATCGGGTCGTAAAACAGTCGCCGCCCCAGTTCAAAGCCTGATTGTGTTATCTCGTTGGATGAAAAACTATAAGTCGGCGCCGGGAAGTTGGAAGGCACCGTAAATTTCACATCTTCGGGAACGACAACCGGATCGTCTTTTTTGCAGGAAGCAAAGAGAAGTACCGCAAAAAGCAGGCAGAAAATTTTATTAAATGTATTCATTTTCAGGCATTTAATGATTTTTTTTCGGAGATTCAATGGAAGGAAGGGTTTATAAAAATACTAATTATCAGACTAGACTTCTATAAACCCTACCTGATTTAAATCAAACTACTATTAATTGTGGATGTGATCCAGAATGAACATATCGGCGTAGTTGTTGGCAACGATTTCCGAATACGGACCGGCATGAGAAGTCGGGTTGTCAAACACGTCAATATTGGTTGGAGATGTAAACATTTCCAGGATATCAACATAAATATGGAAGTGAGGCTTGGTGTCTTTGCGCACTTTTGCAGCCTCATCATGGCTGTGCAGTTCCACTTCTTTGATGTTGTTCAGTGTTTTGGAAGTCATGCCGCCAAACAAACCAGTATGGTATTCGATGGTACGTTCGCCAGTGCTTGAGTTGAGTGGCGCCTGAGGCGAAGTGCCTTCGACCTTTACGAAAATGTAACCGCTGTTCCAGGCCCAGTACATGCCGGAAGCGCCCGCCGCAGGATCCAGCACGCCTTTGCGCTGGTCAACTGGCGATACGCTTTTCGCGCTGTCCACGCCGATGATGAATTTTACTTCATTGTAATCTCCGGCAGGGATGCCGCTGATGGTTACTTCACGAGATTCCGCATCGTCGTGTTTTACCAGGAAGTAGCATTCATCCTTTGGAACGGTATATTCAGTGCCATCAGATTTCACAAAAACGAAGTTGGAAACGAAGTAATTAAACGTGCTGAACTTCACGGTATCGCCGTTGGCTGTTCTGTAGTTAGCGCCAAACACCAATGATGCATCACCGGCGCGGTGGTCAAATTCCAGCGTAACGGAACCTGTACCTGTCAGATCAGTCGTAGTGTCATCGCCATCTTTTGAGCAACTGGTCAATACTGTTGCAAACAAGGCAAAAGCCAAAAGGCCAAAAAGGTAATTTTTCATGTTAAAAAGAGGAGTTAAAAAATTGATTGTGAATGATTTGAGAAAATTTATTGTGTTTTTACATCTGGAAATGCCATAGGGACGGCCATCGGCATTACGCGTTTTTTCCCGCCAAAAAGCCAGACTGCCGAGGCGTTAAAGCGCGTTTTGGGCGTGACCCTTCCCCGGGACAAATAATGATCAACAGGAATCTGCCAGCCAGCAGACAACGCGATATTGTTGTGAAAAACCTCCATGCCAACTACCCCGAATGAGGCCCAGCCGCCGGTTTCGCTTTGGCGTTCGTCATTTTGGTAGTCCTCATTTCGGTGATCCATCAAAGCGCCCGCATAAGGCATGCAGGTTGTCTGCCCGAAAGTCTTTGAAGCAAATGCCCTGAAGCCGCCGTTCAGGCGGTTTCCGAACTGGTAATCAGTTTTGCTTTTGCCCATGAATTTCATGGAGCCATCCATACTGATTCCCCACTGCCCCAGACGCAGGGCATACAACCCTGAAATCAGGTAGTCCGTACTGCCTGTGCCCGGCTGCATGGCTGGCGCCAGTTCGCCGGATTCCGAAGCCGGGTCGGTGTAATTGGTCTTGCCTGTGGGCAACTTCAATCCTGCCCCGACTTGCAACGTATGTTGCCAGCGGCGCATGGATTGTTTCCGCGGGTCTAGTACTGAGAAAAATGCCTGCGTAGAGAAATCACCCAGGTCCTGAATATTCAGGATTCGGCCATCCTCGTACTGGCGATTGTTAAATTGGTA
>JADZBJ010000414.1 GCA_020852155.1 Saprospiraceae bacterium
CGGAATCTGGTAGCCTGCGCAAAGCATCCAAACCGCGTTGGAATATTCCAGATTCAGTTCATCAAAAATGGCGGTACTCATTTCTGTTGTGTCCGTCCGCGCGCCAAGGTGCAGCACGGCGTCCACTTCATTGTAATGGCGTTCGAGCCAGCGCACAAACTGATTGCGGTGTACTTCGCCGCACGTGATTTTATCGCGCAGGTTGCGCTGTTTGTCTTCCCGGGAAAAATCATCCACCACCAGCACATCTGTGTAGCCAGCCTCATTGAGGCGTTTGACCATGCAAGACCCGATGAATCCTGCCGCTCCCGTTACAACAATCATATAAACGTTATTTTTAAAAATTTAAGAAAAACCCTGCGTTGGGTATTCCGAGGTTGACAAGTTTCCCGCAGATAACGCAGATTTAAAGCGCAGATAACGCAGATTTTTGAACACCCACAGGAAATATCTATGCCCACGTTTTTACAACTTTCAAACCACTTCAAACCATTTCAAACAATATCAAACAACTTCCAACGGCGCGCCAGCGCCACTCAAACGCGAGCGCAGCGAGCATTCAAACCACTTCAAACAATCTCAAACCATTTCAAACGGCGCGCCAGCGCCATTCAAACAATTTCTAACCATTTCAAACCGCATGCATGACATTGAGTTGTTCGATGGAGTGGTTCAGAAATGCCGGAATGATGGTGTCAAAAGTCTTTTTGATTTTCATCGGGTTTGAAAGATCACGTATCATGCGTTCGTATCGTGCGACGCCATGTTCTTCAACGATGGATTTGCGACGTTCTTCCTGCATGAAGTGGGTCATCAGACCGTCCGGGTCGGCCTCAGGGTGAAATTGCGTGCCAAACATTTCAGGACTAAAACGAATGGCCATGATGGCGCGTTCGAGGTGAACGTGCGGCCGCAATTTTTCCAGACAAAGTATTTCAGCGCCCATGGATTTGAATTTGCGCATGTCAGGTTTCACGACCTGATAACGCCTGAAATCGGCGATATAAAACGGGTCGGCCAGTTCCTGAAAAAATGGCTCGTCTTTGCCTTTGGCTGTTTTGTGCACCGGGTACGTACCGAACGACATTTTATAGCGCTGAGTGACCTCGCCCAACTTGAAATGATGGCAGGCCATCTGAAACGAATGACAAATGAAAAAGACGTACTTCTTTTCGTGCGGCTCAAGCGATGCCTGGTGATTGTATCGCCAGAGCGATTCAATCAGGGCAAAGTAAGGTTCCTGCCATTGGCCGCCAGTTTCCAAAGGGTCGCCGGGGCCACCGGAGAAAATATAGATATCGTAACTCAAATCGGCCACTTCGCATTTGGCCCTGACATCGAAATGATCGAAGGTCAACGCCTCTTCATAACTGCCCAAAAGGGAGCGAAGCATAGGGATTCCACGGTTCGATTCACCGTTGTACATGTCCAGAAGAGCAGCGCGAAGCATAGGCTGAGTGGTTAGTTAATGAGTGTTTAGTGGTAAGTGGTAAGTGATTAGTTTTTCAGCATTGAGTTGTTGAAAAACTAATCACTTACCGTTAACCACTTACCACTCATGACCTGTTTGAAGGTGAAACATACATTTTGACGTCAAGGTCGGTGACCTGAGCGTCGCAGAGAATGTGAAGGCGTTCGATGACGTTGGCTAATTCACGGATATTACCTGTCCAGTTATGCGCCTGAAGGGCCTGAATAGCCTCTGGCGTAAACAACTTTGGCGGGTGTCCGTAATCGTCGCTGATGCGGCGGTTGAAATGCTCGATCAGAAGCGGAATATCATCGCGGCGATCGTTCAGTCCGGGCACTTGCACGACGATAACCGCCAGGCGGTGGTACAAGTCTTCACGGAATTTGCCGCCGTTGATCTCTGCCCTGAGGTCTTTGTTGGTTGCGGCGAGTACGCGCACATCCACCTTGATTTCCTTGGAGTCGCCCACGCGGGTTACTTTGCTTTCCTGCAAGGCGCGCAGCACTTTGGCCTGAGCGTCGAGGCTCATGTCGCCAATTTCATCGAGAAATAACGTGCCGCCGTTGGCTTGCTCGAATTTGCCGGGTTTGTCGGCGATAGCGCCGGTGAATGACCCTTTTTTATGGCCGAACAATTCGCTTTCGATCAGTTCGGACGGGATGGCAGCGCAGTTGACTTCCACCAGCGGGCCATCGGAGCGATTGCTTTTTTCGTGAATCCAGCGGGCCACCAATTCTTTACCCGAACCATTGGGGCCTGTAATCAGTACGCGGCTTTCAGTGGGCGCCACGCGGTCGAGCATGCGTTTGATTTCCAGGATGGGCGCACTTTCGCCGATCATATTGACGCCTTTGGCGGCTTTAACCTGCTTGCGCAAAACCTGTGTGGTATTGACCAGTTCGCTGCGTTCCAGGGCATTGCGCACGGTGATGAGCATGCGATTCAGATCCGGCGGCTTGGAAATGAAGTCGAACGCACCTTTTTTCACCGCTTCGACGGCAGTATCAATGGTGCCGTGACCGCTCACCATGATGACGGGCGTTTCCGGCGACAGAATCTGGAGGCGTTCCAGGGCTTCGATACCATCCATCTTCGGCATTTTAATGTCGGTGATGACCACATCGAATTTTTCCTTTTGAACCTTCGCTACGCACTCCAGGCCGTCAGAGGCTTCATCCACATCATATCCTTCGAATTCAAGGATGTCGCGCAACGTTCGGCGGATGGGCATCTCATCGTCCACAATCAGAATTTTTGCCATGTTTTTTCAGCAGATTAAAAATTAGAGGCGTAAAATTCGCAAAAAGCCGATGAAGGGCAAGGTGATTGTCATAATTGGTCAATATTTTTTTCTTTTTCAGCATTTGACACAGCATTTTCGGATTTGGTTTCGTTCTAAAAAACAGTGTAATATTTCTCTTCAGCCTTGGTTTGTCTCTTTTGGTCGGGCAAAACACCTTGTTTGTAAAATTTTTCAAACAAAACCTTGTTCGATTCGTTCGTAGTTACGAACATTGTCAGATAAAACATTTCGCTATAATCTGACGTATTGCTCTTAAGAACCTTTTTGGGCCAAGCGAGAAAACCCCTGGCAAGTTCAAACACCCCAAAGCGCCAGATGCAGCGAATGACGAATAATTTACCGTTCACCAAAAACAAGTAACTGTTATGATTAAGATCAATGTGCAATCCATCCACTTTAGTGCCGATTCGAAACTCATAGCCTTTATCGAGAAAAAACTGAGCCGACTGAGCCGATATTTTGAGCAAAATATTGAAGTAGATGTCCACCTTAAATTACAGGACACAGGAAGTAAAGTACAGGAAAAAGTCACGGAAATCCGTTTAAATATCCCTGGCGGCTGGCTCATAGACAAAAAAACAGACCGAACTTTTGAAGCCGCCCTCACCTCCTCGGTGGATACGCTGAAACGCCAGTTAACCAGACATAAAGAACGCGCAGTTCAACATCCACGCACCAGAATGTAATGCGATCCAAGATCAAAAATATGCCCCCGC
>JADZBJ010000415.1 GCA_020852155.1 Saprospiraceae bacterium
GACTTATAAAACCGACCAGTACGCTGGCGCTTTGGCTATGCTTCAGGAAATGCCGACGCTGGTGACTGCATTTAACCAAAGCAAACAGCAATACGAAGCGAAAATCCTGCAATTAACGCCCACAAAATCAGGCACAGGCCCTTATGCCGTTGCCGATGGTCATCTGCGCCGCATCATGACGATGCACCGCGACATGATGACGGGTTTGCAGTACAATTTTAATGAATCCATACACACAGGCTGGCCGCAGCGCGAAATCCTGGCGCATGTTTCGCGTATGCAGGATGCGCTGGAAGAAATTGACGCGAATAAACCCGCCATAAAATACCCGGCTTCGGCATACTACCAATCGTGCCTGAGTTGTGCCCGTGATTTTCTGGATAGCCAGCGCGATTTCGTGGACGAGTACAACATCAAGACGCAGGAATCTGACAAGCACAGCAACGACTATTACCGGCAATGCCTGAATCAGTACAACAATTGCATGGTGTCGTTTTACAACCAGTTCACCGACGCCGCAGCCTCGGATGGCTGGTCGGCCGTTCATATAGCGCCCGTAACGCCCGCATTTTCCTTTAAAACCACGCATTTACCGCCAGACAAAACCATCAAGGTTTTTCAGGATGCCGAAACGCCGCCTGTGTCGGTTGTCACGCAGTCAAAGGTCATTTCAGACAGGACGGCTGCCGCCATGAACACGCTGGTGCAATTCACCAACGAATGCACCCGCAGAAACAACAACCTGCTTGCGGCCCTGCGCAACAATGGCATTCATTACAGTCCATTTCCTGAGAAAAATGCGCTGTATTTCAATGTGGAAGCCCAGGCGCTTCCCCTGAGTAATCTGGCAGAAGCGGAGCGACAATCACGTCATATCCCGGAAGCCAGTCGGGCAACGTTGCTGGCACAGGCCCGGCAATTGATGGATATTTCAATAGAAATGGACGGACTACGGCAGGCTTTGACTGACTTTTCAACAGAAAAGCGCTGGAAATCGGAAGGCTTTGCGCCTGTTGAGCGCATACGCGACCGATACGTCGCGCTGTTTCAGATTTTTGATCAGAAAAAGGAGCAACTCTACGCCGATATTGCGCAAGTGTACGCCGCTTATCAACCCGCCGCTGCCGGAACATCCTGGCAGCGCAGTTACGCAGCCCTGACCGATGTGGTAAAGGCCGACAAAACGCTGGTATCATCAGCCAGGGCGCAATGGTCGCAAAAAACGCAGACCCTCGTGCTGCCGCATGAAGCCGTCGAAAATGCGTCCGTCAAGTCAATTCAGGATGAATTTACCAACCTCAAAGGCATCGAAAAACTGGGGCGATACAATGGCCTTTGTCCGTACACGCCTTACGAAGATGTGGGCCTGAGTTCCCGCCGACTGGCCGGTTACGGAAAAGCACCCGAACGACAGAAACCCGCTGATTTCACGTATTTGTACAACAACATCATTGATGATTACAATCATTTTGTAGCGTTGTCGGGCCAGCCATTTTTGAAAAACACCCGCGCGTTGGACCTTTTTCTGCCGGAGCCGCCGCCGTCATACCAACGCAATACGACGCCGGTTGCAGCGCCCAAACCGCCGGGTGCAGAAACGCCCAAACCTGTTGCCTCAACAGAAAAACCCATGCGGGATACGATCTATATTCGGGACACGATTTACTTGGAAAAGCCGCCGGTGGTGGGCGAGAAATTTTATTCTCTGAACGGCTTTGCGGACAATAACCTGGTTTTTCTGCTGGATATGTCGGCTTCCATGAAAATGGAGAACAGGCTGAGTTTGCTTCAATCTTCCATCGCGCGATTAGTGGGTTTGCTGCGCGAACAAGACGATATTGCGGTGGTCGGTTTTTCGGGTAAGGGCAAATTGTTGCTGCCGTCCACTTCCGGCAAGGATAAATCACAGATTTTGACCACTATCCAAGGTTTAAAACCCGAAGGTTCCACCAACATCGAAGAAGGCCTGAAAATGGCTTTTCAGACGGCGCGCCAGAACTTCAAAAAGAACGGCAACAACCGTATTGTGCTAGCCACCGACGGCGATTTCACGCTCACACAGGCTTCGTTGGAGCGCATACGCCAGCACGCCGAAGTCGGCATTTCATTGTCTGTATTCAAATTCGGCAGTAAACCCGGACAAAACCTGAAAGCCATTTCCGAAAATGGCCGCGGCAACCTGATCAGTATTACGCCTGAAAATGCTGAAATTTTTATGATAAAAGAGGCGCAGAAGTAGGTTAACCCCTCATGCCAACCCACATAAAACCACCACCACGGCCACATGAATCAGCACCGGTATCAGGCTGGTCATGAAGGCCGCCCGATAGTCGCCTTGTGCGTATTTGCGCATGGACAGGATAAGCGTAATGATAATGTTAAGTGGCAGGGCCGCAATGCTCCAGAATATCATCCAAAGCATGGGTTGCTTGTCCGAGCCGGGTGCATCGAACATCATGGGGGAAAACATAACAGCCACCAAAGAGAGCAGCAGCAGGCCAACCCAGAGCAGGTTGAGCAGGATAGTGGCAAGTTTCATTTTGAAAACACGTTTAAGTTAACCGCAAATGCAGCCATTCCTATACGGCTGATGGTATTTACGAAAATTTATTAGTTTATTGTAAATCAATAGTTTGCAAAAAAACACACGGTTTGTCATCCTGAACGCAGTGAAGGATCTGCTACCCACGAAGCGGATATACACACAACTGTTTGGCCAGATCCTTCACTGCGTTCAGGATGACAATTTTTTCTGAAAGGGATTATTTGCGGTAGCAAAACCACTAATCACTCACCACTAATCACTTACCACTCACTTCGACCCCGGAATATCCACGGCTTTGCGTTCGATGGCCGGTACGTTGCGCACCACCATGTGCATCGTATTGCGGATACGCTCTTCAAACAGCACGACTTTGCCTTTTTTCAGGTTGTCAATGGTTTCCTGATTGAAGTGGCGAATCGTGATGAGTTCCAGGCCTTCTTCCACTTTTACCTTGAATTCGTCGGCGATGTCTTTGGCAAATCTTTCGAGGCGTTCCGGTACATTCGGCACGCAGATCGTGAACGAAATGGCCGTGTTCTGCATCATGTTCACGAAGATGCGCAGGTCGGCGGCTTTGCCGAACAGGCGCGACATGTGGTGCTCGGCCACAAAGGAGTAATCCAGGGTACTGATGTGCAGCAGGGCCTGGTTTTTCTCCACCACCACAATGGGCGGATAGGTGTCTTCTGTATCGCTGCTGATTTCCGTACCGGAGCCGTCCGGGTCAATGAACGACTTTACAAACAGCGGGATGTTTTTGTTTTGCAGCGGCTTGATCGTTTTCGGGTGAATAACCGAAGCGCCGTAGTAGGTCATTTCGATGGCCTCCTTGTACGAAAGCCTGTCGAGTTTGATAACATTGTCGAAAAGGCGCGGGTCGGCATTCAATACGCCCGGTACGTCTTTCCAGATGCTCATGCTGTCGGCGTCGAGGCAGTGCGAGAAAATGGCGGCGGAGTAGTCCGACCCTTCGCGGCCCAGCGTGGTGGTGAAATTCTCTGAAGTTGAACCGATGAAACCCTGACTGACCACAAAACCGCCGTCGGCCAGCATGGGCGTAACGATGCGCGCGGCATTGGCCCGTGTTTTATCCCAGATCACCCAGCCTTCGCGGTAAGTGTTGTCGGTGGCCACCACGTCGCGGGCGTCGAGCCAGGTGGTTTTCAGGCCCACTTTGTTGAGGTAGGCTGCCGTGATTCGGGAGGAAACCATTTCGCCGATGCAGACGATCTGGTCGTACATATAATCGTAGTTGTCGTTGGGCGCTTCATCGAGTACCCATTCGCCTTCCACAAAAGCGTCATGAACTTGCGCGAAGGCGTCGTCGCCCTCGTCGAACAGGTCGCGCATGATGGCGTAGTGCTTCTCCTTGAGGGCATTGTATAATTCCTGTGCCTGGCCGGTTTGTTTGGCGTGCGCATTGATGACATCTTCCAGGGCGTTGGTGGTTTTACCCATCGCCGAGACAATAACGACCAGGGATTCTCCCTTATAGCGCTGAAGGATAGAGGCGACATTTTTGACGCCGTCAGCGTCTTTGAGACTGGCTCCGCCGAATTTGAAAACTCTCATGATCAGGATTTACTGAATTTGTGGATTTGCAAGATGTTGATAAAAATGCTTTATATATTGCTTTAGTTGTCTTCTATAAAGCATTTTTGCGGCGCAAAAGTAGGTATTGTTTTCCCTTCCGACCGAATAACAATGATGTGAAGTAACATGAAAATTTACCTGCCTGACAACCTTTAAAATCCAGAAAATTAAAATCTTGAAAATCAAAATCCTGAAAATCCACAAATCCAGTAAATCCTGATCCGTATGCGATTATCCACCATTCATTGCGGCTATTTTAAACTTGACGGCGGCGCCATGTTCGGCATTGTACCACGCCGGATGTGGGAAAAGGCCAATCCGCCCGACGAAATGAACCTGTGTACCTGGTCTTTGCAATGTTTGCTCGTGCAGACGGGCGACCGGAACATCCTGATAGACACAGGCATGGGCAACAAGCAGGACGAGAAATTCAGAAGCCATTTCAAGCCTTTTGGCGAGCAAAATCTGTTTTCGTCGCTTGAACAGGCGGGTATGCGCAGGGAAGACATTACCGATGTGTTTTTGACCCACCTGCATTTCGATCACTGTGGCGGTGCGATCTGGAAAAACGAGGCAACCGGACAAACCGAACTGGCGTTTCCGAATGCGACCTACTGGAGCAACGAACGGCATTTTAAATCGGCGATGAACCCCAACGAGCGCGAGCGGGCTTCATTTTTGAAAGAAAATTTCGTTCCGTTAATGGAGCAAAAACGCCTGAAATTCATTCCACTCAGGCAAAATGTTGAGTTTGTGCCGGGTATCCGCATCAAGTTTTTCAACGGTCACACTGACGCCTTGATGGCGCCCGTTATTCGGGCTGATAATGGCCGTGAAATCGTTTACTGCGCCGATGCCTTGCCTTCGCAATGGCATATCTCTATGCCCTGGGTGATGGCTTACGATATCAGACCTCTGGTGACGCTGCAGGACAAGGCGCGTCTTTTAGGAACCGCTGCGAAACGCCAGCAGGTATTGTTTTTTGAACATGACCCTGTGGCAGAATGTGGTACTGTTTTTAAAGATGAACATGGCCGAATAAAACTGGATAAATCCGGTTTGTTAAGCGATTTTCAAATGTAAATTTATTGTTTTATTTAAAATACCCGATAAATGGTATGTATATTCGTTGGTTAGCCGACAGTTTTTCATTTATTGGAATGGTTTTTGGTGTTAAAGAAATAGATTTGCCGCATACACTTGAAAACTAACCGTTTTCTGGTATATGCTCCCGTTTAATCAACGGGATGCCGCTTTACAAACACTATTTTGATATGAATTGCACGACAAACACTGCAAATGGCTTGGCGTATCATCACGCCACTTCGCCAGCTTCCTGGCTTAATGGCCAGCCCGACTGGATGGATAGCGACGTTGTTTTTGGATCGCCGAGGAATGATTGTGAAGGCACGGGTATCTGTCGCATCTCAGGATTCAACTCCATTCAGTCAACTAAGAAGACCTGCCGCAAAACGCGCGGACTCGCCAGGTTTGACGCCTCCTCTAATTCTATTATTATTCAGTTTCGGCGCACAATGATGTGTCCACGACTGTATGCCAACCACTTTTACACAGGGCGTTTTCACATGTCCGATCCGTGCTGGCTGGGCAAAGACCTTTGTCGCAAAATCAACCAGACCTCGGTTTGTATGATGCCCGGCACGTACGCTGTTCAGGAAAAAGACGGCTGGATTCGTGTTGTCATTCCTGTGACAACGATGTAATAGACCGTTGTCAACCTTTGGATATTAAAACGAGTGCGTCGGCGGCCGCTTGTCGGCCCGTTTCCGCTGCACCGTTCATATATCCCTGAAACGCGGCGCTACAATGCTCACCGGCAAAAAATACCCGGCCCTGGGGCAATACCTCCAGGCCGGAAATACTGCTGAATTGTCCGACTTTGTAGCATGAATATCCGGCTTTGGCAAATGGGCTGGATGGCCAGTGCATCATGTAGGCATTGCCTGAAAAACTTGCCTGCATACCCGGAAAAATACCATTCAGTTTTGGTATGACTGCTTGAGCCATTTGCTCCGGCGATGTTTGATTCATATCAAGCGCGCCTTTCCCCCCTTTAAAGATGGTATATCCTGCCGATCCGTCGGTAGATGTTTGCATGCGCGAATTTTCCCAGCCGCATTGTAAATCATCGTGACTGTACATGGAGCCGGCATAGCCTTGTTCGCGCCAGACGGGGTTGCGCATACGCATCATCAGTTTGGCGCTGACGCCGTAACCCAGTTCCTGTATGGCTTTTGTTTTTTCAGCGCTAAAGCCCGCTTGTTCAAAATTCAGCGAGCGCAGCATGGTAAATGGCAAGGTCAGGATAACCGCATCGACATTGACTTTTCGCCCGTTTGAAAATTCAAGTCGGCAGCCGCCGGATGTTTGGGCGATAGCCGTCAGGTGGTGCCCAAACTTGATTTGCGACCGAAGTTTTTCTTCCATTTTATTGGTCAATGCCTGACTTCCGCCTTTAATCTTATAGCGTTCGTCACTTTCTGCAAAAACGTCAAACGTTTCGCTGCCCTCACCGGGCACGGCCATAGTAAACAGCAGGTTGATGGCGGATTGCTCGGAAGGCTCCATGCCGTACTCCGTCATGACGGCCATTTCCAGGGCTGTGCGTATCCAGCCCTCACATCCAATAGCATCGAGGTAGGCCGTTACAGACAATTGATCAAGGTCGCTGACCGACGAAGCATTAAGTCGGGAAAGGTCATCCGGTATTCGATCAATATCCTGTTGTAGCCTTTTGGCATAAGGCATAATGGCCTTTACAGCGTCGGTTTCGGAGTAATGGCGATTGTCAAAAAAGAAAGTCAGCCCTTTCATATTTCGCTCTGATTCGGCCGCCGTGTCATAAAAATCCAGGCCAAACTCCTTGCAAAGTCCAATCAACTCTGTGTGTATAGAATCTACAAATTCGCCACCGAAATCAGTGGTCAGGCCCGGCCCCATGACGTTTTTAACCGTAAACATCCGGCCGCCGGTACGCGTGGATGCTTCATAGATTTTGGCCTTGACGCCTGCTTTTTTCAATGCCCAGGCAGCGCTGAGTCCGGCGATACCTGCGCCCACAATCGCAATGCGCGGTTTTGCCAACTCAGGCGCCCATTTGGGCATAGTTGCCACCGCTGTCAGTACGGCAGATTGCTTGAAAAAATGCCTTCTGGAAGGCTCAAAGCCAGCATCAGCCTGTTTTAAAGCGGCGGATAATGCGCGATTCAATGCGCGCGCCAACGGTGTTCGGATCGATTTTTTCATTGGATAATTTTATGAGTGGTAAGTGATTAGCGGTAAGAGATTAGTGGTAAGAGGTGAGTGATTAGCGGTAAGTGATTAGTGGTGAGTGACACAAATATCTGAACACCCCTCAAACGGCGCGTCAGCGCCATTCAAACGCGAGCGCCAGCGAGCAATCAAACAACATCTAACAACATCTAACAATATCTAACATTCCGCCAAATTAACCGGAATATTAGTCGCCAGGCCACCATCGGCGGTTTCCTTGTACTTGGTATTCATGTCCAGTGCCGTTTCCTTCATGGTGCGGATGACGCCATCAAGCGACACCTTGGCCTTGGCCGGGTCGCTTTCGAGGGCGATGTGGCTGGCCATGATAGCCTTGATCGCGCCCATGGTATTGCGTTCGATACAAGGCCCTTGCACCAATCCGCCGATAGGGTCGCAGGTCATGCCCAGGTGGTGTTCCATGGCAATTTCGGCGGCCATCATGGCTTGTTCAAAGTTGCCGCCCAGGCATTCCGTCAGTGCGGCTGCGGCCATGGCTGATGATACGCCGATTTCGGCCTGACAACCGCCCATCGCTGCTGAAATGGTTGCGCCTTTTTTGAACAAGCTGCCGATTTCGCCGGCCGTGAGTAAAAATTTGATGATGTCGCCTTCTTCAAAATTATCGCTGAAACAAACGTGGTACATCAGCACCGCCGGGATGACGCCTGCTGCGCCGTTGGTTGGCGCAGTGACGACGCGCCCGAAAGCGGCATTTTCTTCATTGACTGCCAGGGCAAAACAGCTGACCCAGCGCAAAATTTCCTGAAAAGAATGACCGCCACGCATAATCTGGCGCATCCACTCTTCAATCGAATTGTATGGCCGCTGGCGCATCAGGTTGCGCGTCATGGGGCCTGCGCGACGCGCGACTTCCAGTCCGCCGGGCAGTATACCGTCGGTATGACAGCCCTGGTAAATGCAGTCACGCATGACCGCCCACAAACGGAGCAATCCGGCGCGGATTTCCTCGTCAGAGCGCCAGACGCGTTCGTTGCGCATGACAATTTCAGAAATGCTGGCATGCTCACTGATGCACCAATGACGGAGTTCGTCGGCATGGTCAATCGGGTAGGGGAGATCAACTTCCGAAGCGGCGTTATGATCGCCTTCTTCGACCACAAAACCACCGCCGACTGAATAATAAGTGCGGCTTTCGCCGTAGCCATCTTCGTAAAAAGCCCTGAATATCAAGCCATTAGCATGATAGGGCAGGGTTTGGTCAAACAAAAACATGACCTGCTCGGCCGGATTAAACGGAATGACGCGTTGGCCTCCGAGGTTAATGGTGCGCGATTGTTGTATGTGTTCAAAAGTCGTTTGAACGGCCTCCACCGGAATGGTTACCGGATCGTCGCCATTCAGTCCGAGCAAGACGGCAAGGTCAGTACCGTGGCCTTTACCGGTTTTGGCCAATGAGCCGTATAATTCTACCTGAACTGCAGCAACACGTTGAATATCAATGGAATTCAAGAAGCGCTGTGCTGCACGCCAGGGACCCATCGTATGCGAACTACTGGGGCCAATACCAATTTTAAAAATGTCGAAAACGCTGATCCGCTCCATGTGCTGATTGTTTTTTCCGGCAATTTTAGGCTAAATACCTGATGGCTGCACTTTTAATTTGCTGAAAGCCGGATTTAACCCAATTATGATGCAAAAATCAAAAAGGAACTATGACGCTATGGCCGGTTACATCTTTTCAAAAATCCTGGAAATACGGCTTTGGCCAGCCTGAATGGTCAGGGTGTATTGTCCGGGCGCAAGGTTTTTGACCGGCATTTCAGTAGCCAGTGATTCGGTAGGCTCGAAGGGCTGCTCCAATACAAGTCGCCCGCTCATGTCCGTAATGCGTAGTGTGATCTCGCTTTTTACCTGCGTTTGAACGCGCACATTGAGGAGATCGTCGGCTGGATTCGGGTAAATTTCATACCTGATTTTGTTCAGTTGCGGTGCGTTGACAACAGGGCTGGAAGACAGGTCAGCCGTTATCATCCAGGTTACACCGTGCAGGTATCCGGCGCTTTCCGGCCAATATGCTCTTGACAAAAGGGTCGCATCGGATACCCGGGCTTCGAGGAAATTAATGCCATTGAGCAACTGGCTTGTTGTAACATTAATGGAGTCGGTAGCCGTGGCAATGATGGTGTCATTGAGCACCCATTCCACATTCAGGGTGTTGGGTTCGGGCAGAATCAACGACAGCGTGAAGGGCATGGACGGCTGCGTGAAGGTAACGTCGGTGGCGGCAGGAGAGAAATTTTCAATGGGCGAAACGAGTTCGTAAATCCTGTCAATAAATGCCTCTTTACAGACAGCGCAAAACGGAAATCCCAGGGCACGCATTTTACATTGTTCATGTGGTCGGAAGCAATTCGCTGCGGGGCCGGATGAGCCGATCGGATAAATGCCGATATTGTTGCTGTTGAGCCATTTTTTCCAGATGATGGTTTCCGGGTCGTTGTTCGCGGTGCGATTTTTTTGTTCAGCGCAACTAAACCAGTATTCATCACCGAGATAGGCAAAGGAGTGACCGATTTCGTGATACATGATTTCCTGCGCTGTCGAGTTGATGGAACTTGTCGCAACCGTGCCGCCAGAACCGCCATATTCGGTATCGTTAACCAGCATTAAAACCTGATCGTACTCTGGCACAGATGCGCCAGCCACTGTCAAAACCTGAAATGAACTGCCGGGCACCAGCAATCGGTGAATATTGCCCACATCAAACCGCGAATCAAAATAGTTGTTAGGCGATTTGATGGGTGAAGCAGGTTCAGATACATCGGTGGCCGTTCCGGCATGGATAGCGCCGCTTTCAGCAGAGGCCACTTTGACGGCATAGGCATTAAAAAAATTCTTGTATTCCAGAAAAGGCGACTGTGAAAACAGGCTTGTATTGACGCTTTGCGCTTTGCTGACGAAACTGCCAAGTTCGGCCGACGTGTAGCCGTCGCTCATGTACACCAAATTAATGCGCTTGTTTTTCGGGCCATTGACTAACAGATTTTCAACTGGAAAGGGCTGCGCCGAAAGCCAGTGGGTTGTCAGGCAGAAGTAAATCAACAGGTGTGCAATAGGTTTCATAACTGAAAGGTGGTTAAGGTTTGGATAGAGAGGTCGGGCATGACCTTGCCGATGACTAATTGGTGTATTTCCGGGGTATTTTGTACGCGCAAGATCAGTTCGGCTTTATCCCAGGGCGATTCGTGCCTGACCATTGTGCCGTTTTCCTGAAATTCTTCAACAGACGACGTCAATGGATCTTCCTGAACGATGGTTTGTTTTACCTGACCATGCGCATCGTAAATCAGGCAGACAATTTCGCCAGCCCTGAGCGCTGAGGGTACGGAAAGGCCTTTTTTCAAATGCCCGTTAAATGTTTGCGCGCGAACAAATTTACAACGTTCGCCCGCTCGTGTAGCAGTATCACGAGCGAGTTCAAACAACAATATTTGATACGTTTCATCAGAACTGTTGTTTATTTCGGTTGTCGCCGGTCCGGATGTTGGCACAGGTGTTTCTTTGTGCGTGCCGCGATGGCAGGCAACGGCGAGCATGATCAGAAATATGCCAATCAGGATGCGCATGGGTGAATTCATGAATGAGTGAATGAGCGAATATCCGTTATTTTGCCCGCTTTACTGTTGTCCAAATACAAAATTTTCTACCGCCAATGCAGCAAAAATTAGCCCATATTGCCATTGTTGTCCGTGATTACGACGAGGCTATTCAGTTTTATACCGGCGTTCTGGGGTTCAGGCTGGCCGAAGATACGGTACAATCGCCGACCAAACGCTGGGTGCTGGTGGAGCCGCCCGGCGGCGGTTGCCAGTTGTTGCTGGCGCGGGCGGCCAATGACGAACAAGCCACGCGCATCGGCAACCAGACCGGAGGCCGTGTTTTTCTATTCCTGCATACGGATGATTTTCGCCGTGATTATCAACGCCTGCTGGCGCACAACGTCCGGTTTGTGCGTGAGCCTCACGACGAAACCTATGGCACAGTGGCCGTTTTTGAAGATATTTATGGCAATTTATGGGATTTGATTGAACCAAAACGCCGTGGCGAACTGGAAAATCCCGATGAAGTGACTATCGTGGATTACCGACCGGAGTATCAGAAAGATTTTCACGACCTGAATGAGTCCTGGATTAAAACATATTTCAAAATGGAAAAATCCGACTACAAGGCGCTGGATGATCCTCAAAAATATATCCTGGATGATGGCGGCGAAATTGTCGTCGCCTTGCTGGGCCAAAAGGTGGTTGGCGTGTGCGCTCTCATCCGCATGGACGACCCGGAGTTTGATTTTGAACTCGCCAAAATGGCCGTTTCTCCAACGGTTCAGGGCAAGGGCATTGGCTGGATTTTAGGTCAGGCGGTGCTGGAAAAAGCGCGCCAACTCGGCGCTCGAAATGTTTACCTGGAAAGCAATACCCGACTGACGCCCGCAATTCAACTGTATGAAAAATTAGGCTTCGTGCGGGTTGAAAACCGCGAATCGCCCTACGAAAGGTGCAATATTCAAATGGCCGTGAATTTGTAACAGGAGATTGCCAACTCTTGACGGGTATTTTATTTCCCGCAGATTGCTAAAAAATCGTAAAAACTCAGCCCCAGCGGGGCGTAACGTCGGTAGAACA
>JADZBJ010000416.1 GCA_020852155.1 Saprospiraceae bacterium
CTCCGTAGAGCCGGTGCTGCCCAGCCTGTTGGTCAAATCGCGTACGGCATTCACCAGCCCGAATTGTTTTAGCGCACCAGGCTGCAGGTTTTGTGAAATGTGGCGCGTTTCCAGTACCGTCGCATCCAGCAGTTTTTTGACATTCTGAAAATCCTTGTTTTTGGAAAGCCCCTTGTTTCTGGAAAGCAGGTTTTCCAGCTGCATTTTGGTGGCTGCCAGCATACCGCCTACGCTGTCGTGCAAATCCTGCGCAATGCGCAAACGCTCACTGTCCTGCCCCTCCAGAATTCCTTTCATCGTTTCCATGCGTTGGCCTTGTTCCAGTTCAAGGATATAGCGTCGGCTTAATTCCTGATTTTGCTCTGCGATCACACGGTCAGAGTGTATGCGATGTCGGTAATCACGGAAAAATATCCAGGCTGCCAGCATCCAGGCGCCCAGGCCAAAGAGGATAGCGCCAAACCACAGCCGCTCTTCCTTTCGTTGTTTCTCTGCCTGTAATTGTTCCTGTTCGAGGTTGGCAATAGCCTGTCGAATATTCTTGTCTTCGAATTGAAGGGCTTGTAATTGCAATGCTCTGGAAAGGTCTCGATTCAGCAACGTATCGCCCAAAGTGCCATATCGAAGGGCGTAATATTGAGCGTTGCGCAGGTTACCCGTCGCTTCATACACTTGAGAAAGGCGCTGGTAAATGGTTCTTCGGGTAGCGTGATCGTTGGGGTGACAATACCTTTCTGCTTCTTTCAGTATCCCCAGCGCCTTGGCGTATTGCCGGTCCAGGTATGCGGAGTAACCCAGCATTAACCGGGTGTAAGTCAACTGGTTTTGGGGCAATTTTGCCTTGATAGCCAGAGTATATGCTTGAAAAGCCACATAGTATGCTATGTTGTAGCGATGCTCTCTGTGGAGTTTTTCAACCGTTTGCAACAAAACCTGCACATCCAGTGAAGTATCCCTGAGCAGGTAATTTTTATCCTTGAATTTACGACGGTAGTACTCGGCTTTGACGGTATCGCGGGCCAGGTCGTAGGCTCGGCTTAATCTGGCGCAGATATGGGTTTCCATCTCCAGATTATGTCGGCTGGTGAAGTATTCCAGCGCTTCGAGGTGAACATCAATAGCGCCTGCCACAGCGCCGCGTTCGGCTACCCGCTCGGCCAGGTCGGAGCGCGCACGCTGCGCCGACATGGTATCGCCTGCCTGATAAAATCTTGTTACACTCTTATTGAGGTATTGAAACGCTGAATCCAGCAAACCGGACTCCTGCTCGCTGTGCATGGCCCAATAGTACCAGGCCAGCGCCTGCTTGTGCAGGTCGCGCTGTTTGATCCCCTGATCCAGCAATGCCTGAATGGTATCAAACGGCGGTCGCTCAAGCATCTTGTCCTGCGCAAGCGTCGGATGGCAATAGATCAGAATGCAACAAAATGCCAGGAGTGTTTGACGCATGACTTGGTATTGTGGCAATGAAAAATCAGGCGCGATCGCATTTTTCAATCGGCGAGCACAGATCAAGCAGCAAATTGCCCTTGTATTTGAACGTTATACCTGGTGCGTAATAAGCCTCAAATGTAATGTACGAAACGTCTTGTGCTGTCGTGAAATGCAATTTGTAATTCCGCCAGTCGGTATGACTGATCATGGGCGTTACATCGAGCAATTCTTCTTTTGCGCCTTTCGATGAGCCGCCCCAAACACGCAACCTCACCGACTGATTATAGCCGACATAACGCTCGGCATGGGCCAGGTATAAATTAAAGGTATAACAATTTCCCTTTTTCAAACGCTCGCTCAATGCCTGACTGATGTCTTCGCGGGTACCATCTTCGCGGGTAACCAATCCGACGCATGATTTGCCATCATGCGGTGTACATACAACGCCCCAGGCGCCGGGTTGTATATCAGGAGTGCTGCCCGGCGAACTGGTCCAACCCTCGGGGCAAGCCGAAGTGGCTGTCACACGCGGGTCTTCAAATGACGGATTTCGGAAGTATATTTTCTCCCCTTGACTTTGCTGCATCAGGCTGAACGTATGCAGGGCGCACAGACAGAGTAAGAAAAATTTGGACAACATCCTGATTTATTTATTCAAACTGAGCGAATCAGATTTGGGTACTGCAAAATAATAAATCCGGGTCAACCACTTGGTTGTGTCCGGCTCTTTGGCAGTATCTGTAACGTATTCTTCAATCGCCGGAGGCACCCATGTGAGCATTTTTTTCGACAAATATTCCTCCATCGCTGCATGGGCCAGTCCGGTGCTGTCGTATTGGCCGTGGTAGTCAATTTTCAGGGCTTTTCGGCCACCCAAGGTGAAAACGCCAATGCCATCGCCTAATTTTTTAGCGGCAGTAACCGGAACGACAGCAGCCATATCGGTCAGACCTGTCGAGTCGTTGTACGACCACACGATAGTGCAAGGCGGGCCGTCAGGCGTCATGGCATTTTCCTGTACTGCGCTCATGGCCAGGGGCAGGTTTTGCTGAAAAAACGCTGAAATATCGGTGATAGGCACTTCTTTGCGAAGGCCGACAAAGTACCTGACCGGCATATCCATCTCAACGACTTCGTAGCCTTTGTATTTCGGATGGGCTATGCCTTCGCACAGTTTTTTCAGGTTGCCCAGTCCGCGTTCGTAGTCAGCGCCCATTGCCTTGTTAATGTCCGTAAACATAGCCCAGGCATTAATCGGAAACGGAAAATTGGTATCCATACCCCATGAAACTTTTGTCTTCATGGAATCGCCTGTAACCTGAAAAAACACAGGTGATACCGCCTGAAATGGCTCTTTAAAACTTATTTCAAGATCAATGCGATCGCCTTCAATTTTCTTGATGACTTCCTTGCCTTCGCCGACATCTTCAGTGCCTTTCCAGGCATAAGCGGCGCCTACTTCGCCATCCACACCTTCATACGTGATTTGCATGTTGGGGTCGAGGTCGTTCCAGGGCTGCCATTTGGTGAAATTTTTGAAGTGGCGTACCTGATCCCACACGAGATGTCGCGGTGCATCTATCTCGATACTGCGTTCTACATGATATGTTTTTTTGGCAAAAAGGCCCAATAAAACGATGAGGACAACAAAGCCAAGTACTGCGTAAAGGAGGTATTTTAAAAATTTCATGTCAGCAAAATTCAGAACGTGAATCAGATCGTTTTGAGGAGGGTTTGGGCTTGTAGCAGTGATTCAAAAAGGCCGCGCCCGTCGGTGTTGGCCAGGATGTCTTCGCTGGCTCTTTCAGGGTGTGGCATCATGCCAAATACATTGCGTTTTTCATTACAAACGCCTGCAATATGCCTGGATGCGCCATTAGGATTGGCCAGATCACTGACCTGACCGGCAGCATCGCAGTAGCGGAACAAGACCTGATCGTTTTGTTCGAGCGTGTCGAGCGTTTTTTCGTCGGCATAAAAACGGCCCTCGGCATGGGCAATGGGGATATTCAGCGGCTGTCCGACAGTCAGGTTGGAGGTTAACATGGAGTTGTTCGTTTCAGCGCGGATAAACACATTCGAGCAAATGAACTGTTGACCGCTGTTGCGCAGCAATACGCCGGGCAACAAACCTGATTCGCACAAAATTTGAAAGCCGTTGCAAACGCCAAATACATAGCCCTGACCTGAGTCCGCAAACTCCTTGACAGCCTGCATGATGGGCGAAAGGTGTGCAATAGCGCCAGCGCGAACATAGTCGCCAAAGGAAAAGCCGCCGGGCAATACAACACAGTCGCCTGCGCCCAACATACCCAGATCACTTTGCTTATGCCAAAGTTTGACCACTTCACAACCCATAACATCACCCAGCACGTGAACCATATCGTCGTCGCAGTTGGAGCCAGGGAAGACAATTACGCCAAATTTCATATTGAAATGCTTTAAAAAATGCAGGTGCAAAACTACATCATACGGAGGCACAAATTCGTAAAAGTGTACAATTGGTTTTAAGAACTCCTCCGGGATTTTCTACAGGATTGGATACCTGAAATCAAAAAAGGCCACTCCGAAATAGATTCGGAATGGCCTGCTGATATTTTTCGTCAAGTATTGCGATGACTATTTGTCATCATCCCATTCATCGTTGTCTGCGTCTTTTTGTTTGCTGCTGGCATCATTCTGGTCGTCGCCCTCGAATTCATCATCTTCAGCATCGCGGTTTTGCGCTTCCCATTCTGCCTGACGACGATCAAACTCTTCGTAGTCAAACTCAGGCATCAAGTCGGTTTTAACATGGTTAACCACTTCATTGAGGGAAGCAACAAACCTGTTGAAATCTTCTTTGTACAGGAAAAGTTTGTGGCGCTTGTAGCCGTAGCCATCTTCCCGACGTGTGCTTTCAGTAATGGTGATGAAGTAATCTTCACCACGTGTTTTTTTCACATCAAAGAAGTAAGTGCGGCGCTTGCCTGCACGTACGCGTTTTGAAAAAACGCTTTCTTCTTCGCGTTCGCCACGGTCGTCACGGTCTCTGAAACCGCCGCCGCCGCCGCGAAACCCGCCGCCGCTACGGAATCCACCGCGGTCATCACCGCCGCGAAATCCACCACGGTCACGGTCGCCGCCACGGAATCCGCCACGGTCGTCGCCGCCGCGAAATCCACCACGGTCACGGTCGCCGCCACGGAATCCACCACGGTCGTCGCCGCCGCGAAATCCACCACGGTCGCCGCCACGGTCGCCGCCGCGGAATCCGCCACGGTCATCGCCGCCGCGAAATCCACCACGGTCGCCGCCGCGATCACCACCGCGATCACCACCACGGTCGCCACCGCGATCATCCCGATCCCGATTCTCGCCTCTGTCATTAGAGTCCCTGAACCCGTCTCTCTTTTTGAAATACCCGTATTCCACTTTGTCTTAAAATTTTGTGAAAAAAAGAAATTGTATTGAGCTAAGGTAGATTTTAGTTTGAATCTCGGACTATCTTTTCGGAAAAATTATGAAAATAGGTTTTTGGCAGAGGGTATATGCCAAAGCAAGCCGGGAAAAAACAGATATTCGCACCCAATGAAAGTTAGTGCATTTTATATTGCCGAGCAACTTGATTTGCGTCGGCTGAAAGAAACCTATGCAGGTCATTTGTTGCATGAAAATCCATCGGAGGTTTTCTTCCGGGTGGATGGTTCAGGCTATTTCTATGCCTTTGATTACGGCGCTGTTGTTTTCGCCGATATTTCAGATGTTGAAATCAGCCAAAACCTGGCCTTCCTGCAGCCTTATTGCCAGTTTCCGCTCAAAGAAAAGATTCGGGACGATTTTGAAATCATGCAGGACGCCAATAGCCCGCTCAATGCCGGTTTTGACAGCATGACCGTGCCACGCCTGGATGAAACGGTGTTGAAAATCACCATGCTCACACTGGCGCATTCCGTTTCGCTGGATTTTTATGCGCAAAAAGCGGACAGTTTGCTGTCGGAAGTCAACCATTTCACGACACAAATGGAACGCAGCGGCACGATCAATATCAGCCGCAAAAACATGGTGCGTTTCATTGGCCGGACATTGAACAGTCAAAATCGCATTGTTGACAACCTGTTCATTTTTGACTCGCCGGAGTCTGTCTGGGAAGATGAATACCTCGATCGTATTCACCGAAACCTGGCGCGTACATTTGAAATTCAGTCGCGTTTTAAGGAGACTGAATACACGTTCAAAGCCATAGACAACAACCTGGCTGTTTTTCGCGAATTGTATTTCCATCGGGAAAGCAGTCAACTCGAATGGATTATCATTGCCCTGATTTGTATTGAAGTATTCGATATGATTATCAGCAAATTCAATCTTTTGTAAAGGCTTCAACGCCCTTTAGAGTGTGTTCGGGAATTGGATTTTGGCCTGCTCTCGAAAAATTTAATTCTGCTCGGCGTTAAAATTTTCGCCTTAGAACCCGGCTAAGACTGCAAATTTTGCCTTGATCAATATCAAATTTTCCCTCGTTCGGCACAAACCCAATTCCCGAACACACTCTTAAAGAATATTCCATTTGTCAATCAAAATCCAACCCATTTTCAATATTCAACAAACCCCGTTGGGGATTTGATTTATGCAGTTTTCAAGAAGACGTTTTTTTCAACAAACACTTTTAGGCGCCGCATTGACCGGTTCTTCCGATTTTTGGTCAAGAGCAGCCAATTTGATGGACCATTCCAATCAAAAACGTTCGCCGGTGGTCATTGCCACCTGGGGGCAAAATATTAAAGCCACAGATGCTGCCTGGGGCATTCTGGGCAAAGGCGGATATGCACTAGACGCCGTCGAAGCCGGCGCGCGCGTGCCAGAGGCCGACCCCAACGATACCAGCGTCGGCTACGGAGGTTTTCCAGATCGCGACGGCAATATCACCCTCGATGCCTGTGTTATGGACGAACACGGCATGGCGGGTTCTGTCAGTTTTTTACAACATATCATGCATCCGGTGAGTGTCGCCAGGCAGGTCATGGAAAAAACGCCGCACGTGATGCTGACCGGCGAAGGCGCACTGCAATTCGCGCTCAGTCAGGGCTTTCCAAGGGAAAATCTGTTGACTGAAACAGCGCGTAAAGCATGGGAAGAATGGAAGATAAAATCCGAATACAAGCCTAAAATCAACGTCGAACGCCACGACACCATTGGCATTGTTGCGCAGGATGCGGCAGGCAGGCTTTGCGGCGCTTGTTCGACAAGTGGCCTGGCTTTCAAAATGCACGGCCGTGTAGGCGATAGTCCGATCATTGGCGCAGGTTTGTATGTGGACAATGAAGTTGGCGCTGTGAGTTGCACGGGCTTGGGCGAAATCGTCCTTCGCAGCCTGGGTGCGTTTTTGGCCGTGGAGGAAATGCGCCGCGGCGCGAGTCCGCAAAAAGCCGTCGAAACCGCCATCAAACGCATTTATCAGAAATATCCGGCGCAGTGCAAGGAAAACCAAATCGGTTTTGTCGCCCTTGATAAAAAAGGCAGGCACGGCGCTTACAGCGTACACACGGGTTTCAATTACGCGATTTGTCGCGACGGTAAAAGCCTCGTTTACGAAGCGGGGCATTTGTTATAATTAGCGCATGTTGCATTATCTGTCCAAGAGGGTTTTATGGGCCATACCGACCTTGTTTCTGGTGTCGCTGGCTATCTTTTTGCTGAGCCAGTTTCAGCAGGAAGACCCCGTCTATAAAACCTTTAACATTGGGCAGGGAGAAACAGAAGATCCGGCGGCGTATGCCGCGACTTATCGGCAGTATGCTGCTTTGTTGCATCAGGATTTACCGCTTTTTTATTTCAGCATTCGTTCGGCCGCCGAGCCGGATACGCTACACCGAATTTTGCCGCCCGAACGTCGTGAGCATTTGCAGTTGCTGTTCGGCGAAACGAAGCAATGGCCCTCTGTTCAGGCTTTTCACCAGTCGTTTTTGGCTTTACAACAGGCGACATACGCTGCTCCCGACTCGTCGGGCCTCCTGAAACGACAAGTGCAGCCTGTTTTGCTGGCGATTTCACAGGCCACAAGCATTCAACAATTACAAGCGGCGATCAATCAGTTAACGTCCCTGGCTGATTCATTTCCTGTTGTTGCCCCTCCCCTGATGCGATTAGCGCAATCCGTCATTAATATGGAGCATTCCAGTCCTTCCAAAGACAGGTATTGGCCGGCTTTTCACTGGTATGGCTTTGAAAACCAGTACCATTATTGGTGGAAAGGGTTTTTAAATGGTCAACTCGGCCTGAGTTATGGCTATGGCGCTTCTGCTACCGTTTGGAGTGTGATACGCGCACCGTTGGCTTATACTGTGGTGCTGAACATCTTCGTATTGGTCATTTCCTATTTTCTGGCTGTGCCGCTGGGCGTGGCTATGGCGCGCCGCAAAGGGCAATACTATGATCGTTACTGGCAACAAGCGCTGACCTTACTGGCTGCGCTGCCCACATTTGGGTTGGGCAGCCTGATGATTTGGCTCATGGCAACTCCGGGGCATGGATTAGGACTGGTGCCCGGCGCTGCCGTTCAGCCCTTTGAAATGAGCATGAAGCCGTTCATGGACTGGCTGCTGGATAATTTTCCGCGTTTTTTACTGCTGTTGTCCACGCTTGTTTTGCACTCGCTGGCACTGTTGGCGCTGCAAATGCGCGGCAGCGTGCTTGACGTTTTACAGGAAGATTTTATTCGTACGGCGCGGGCCAAAGGATTGCAGGAAGACGATGTTTTCTGGCGTCATGCCTATAAAAATGCTTTATCTCCCCTGATTACTTCGCTGGGCAGCGCATTCCCGGCTTTATTCAGCGGCTCATTAGTCGCCGAATACATGTTCAATTATCCGGGCATGGGCACCTGTCTTCAGGGCGCTTTTGAATCCGGCAATCACCCCGTGCTATTTGCGGTGATGATGATGGTGGCCATTTTGACCATTGTCGGCAATATGGTGGTAGATTTACTCTATGCCCTGTCCGACCCGCGAATTCAATTGGGGAGTTGAGTGAATGATTTAAAAAAGCATGTAAAAACTTAGGCTGAAGGTAAAGGGTGGAGGGTAGAAGGTCTGTTGTTGGTTTTCAAACAAAAATGACTACCCTTTTTTCAAAAACACCCTCTACCTTCAGCCGTCCACCTTATGCCTAAGTTTTTATCATTTTTTTTAGATAAATCCTTCTGAAACAATGTTTTGGCAGGAAAATTGGTTAAGCCCTCATAATCGAACTACTATGAGGCAACAAATTATTCTGCATAAGCAAGTATCCGGCAGTTGGCATTATTGCCGGTTGAGCATCTCGGACGCTCCGCATTGCCTGGTTGAAAAAGGTCGCGTGGGATTTGAACCGGACTCGACTGAGACTTTTCCGATGTCTGCCAACCATGCCACTGCGCTGCAAACGCTGGCCAAGGAATACATGGAACAGGGTTATGGCTCTCCGCACCGCAGCGAATGGCAGGTGTTGTCGCTGCATTTCAACATGAAACCCTGGAGTGGCTTCACTTCATCGGCCGCATGGTACGAAGACTGGAAGTCGCAATACGACGAGCCAATGCAGGAATTGCTCATCCGCAGGGGCCATTGCGTACCCGCCGCAGATACGCCCGGACAAATTGGCGATACGCTGGTCTTGTTTAAATATGTGCTGGAGGGCGAATATGCCGCTCATGCCGTTCTACAACTGTTTTCAAACGCTTCGATTGTTTTTCCATTCCGTGTTTATCTGGGCGACCACGAACAATATCCACAATTGCGCTCCAACCCGCTTGTGCCGCAGGAAATTTCCGATATTCTGGAAGGTTTTTATTCCGTCGCCTCAACCATGACGGCTATTTCACAGGAAGTTGCCCTGCAAAGAGTCACCTCTGTTATGCCTCAGGTCTGGACAGATCAGCAACCCGCGCGTGTTTCAAAAGATAAAGCAAATGAACTCCGCCGCCAGTTGCAGGATGTTTGGGGCTTTGACGGCGGCATCTGGACGCCGCTTGGCCCACCGTCAAAACAGGAAACGGTGTTCCTGAGTCAATGGCCCGACGCACTGAAAAATCAGATTATGCACCTGCTAACCGGCCATAACTCCGGCCCGGTTTATCGTTTTGATTTTGATGAAGGCATCAGCGAAACGCCGTTGCGCGATGCATTCCGACATTTTGCCTACGAAGGCACTATATTCCCGGACAATATGGAGTGGATTATTTACTGCTCGCACCACCACACCTTTACCTTCGGCGGCCCCACACTCATTCAGGCTGTCCGCGCTTTCTTCAGGGACAAGCCCGAAGAAATCAATAAAATGATGTGATAATGTGTCAATATGATAATGTAACCCATCATCACATTATCACATCATTATTGTTTCTTTGCCGAGGCAATTTTAGCATCATCCAGCCCGAAGAAGAACTGATGATGAAAAGCCATCATCACATTATCGCATCAACTTGACTACCGCAGAATTACTTAAAAAGGTCCGCAAGATCGAAATCACGACGCGAGGACGCAGTCGCCAGAGTTTTACCGGCGGCTACCACAGTGCGTTCAAAGGTCAGGGTATGTCATTTAGTGAGGTGCGCGCTTACCAGTTTGGCGATGATGTGCGCAATATTGACTGGAATGTAACCGCCCGATCCGGCGAGCCGCACATCAAAATTTTTGAAGAAGAACGCGACCTCTCCGTACTGTTAATGGCCGATATGAGCGGCTCGGCTTTTTGGGGCAGTACCGACCGCAGCAAACAGGAATGGATCGCTGAAATCTGCGCCACACTGGCTGTTTCCGCCGATGGCAACCACGACAAAGTCGGACTGTTGCTTTTTTCTGAAAAACCGGAACTATACCTGCCGCCTAAAAAAGGGCACGATCAATCCCTGCGCCTTATTCGGGAATTACTCAATGCCGAACCTTCGGAAAAAGGCACCAGTATCAGTGCCGCTATCCAGTTTACCTATAATATCCTCAAAAAAAGAAGCATTTGCTTCATTCTCTCCGATTTTCAGGATGAAGGCTATGAAAGCAGCCTGCGCATGCTGGCACGCCGACACGATGTGGTCGGACTGCATTGCTTCGACCCGCGTGAACGGGATTTGCCGGACCTGGGATTGGTTCGCTGGCGCTCTGGCGAAGGAGGATATGAACAATGGATTGACTCCAGCGACCCGGATGTCCGCCGACAGCACACCGCCGTTTTTGAGCAAAATCTTGCACGGGCAGCCAATACATTCCGTCTGGCTGGTGCAGATTTTTTAAGCCTTTCCACGACACAGGATTTCACGTCGCCACTTCGAGAATTGTTCGAAAAAAGAACAAATAAATGAACGGTAAGTGGTTAGCGGTAAGAGGTTAGTGATTCAACATCCGCAGTTGATGAAAAAACTAACCTCTTACCGCTAACCACTTACCACTCCCCAACGGCTTTTTCCAGAAAAGTTAGTGTAACAGCATCGGCATCGAGTTCGGCTTTGATGCCATAGGGAATGGTGGCGTTCAGGTCTGTGTGTCCGAACGGCAAACCGTAGGCCACAGGAATGCCCAACCCAGCCAGTCGGTCGCGCAGCATTTCGCGCAGGGTAAACGTCGGTGAATCGCCTTTCGGATTGCAGTCGGCAAACACGCCCAATGCGATACCGGCCGCTTTTTTCAGGTTGGTGGTTTGCAGCAATTGTGTCAGCATTCGGTCGAGACGATACGGCACTTCGCCAATATCTTCGATAAAGACAATTTTTTCGGAAAAATCCGGCAGATACGGCGTACCGACCAAAGACGCCAACAGGCTCAGGTTACCGCCCGTCAAAACGCCGGAAGCCTTGCCTGGCGTCAATGTTTCGCTGACAAATTCGTCAGCCAGCGTTGCTGCGCCTGTTGCATCCTGCCGCGCGCCCGTCAGCGTGTATCGGCTATGACCATTGACCAGCACTGATTGCAAATGTGTCAGGGTTTCCGCAGGAAACTCCGCTCCCGCAACCGGCCCGTGAAAGGTCACCAGTCCCGTGCGTTGGTGTATCGCCAGGTGCAACGCCGTTATGTCGCTGTAACCAATCAGGGGTTTGGGGTTTTGAGCGATCAGATGGTAATCGAGCGAGGGGAGCAGCCTGGCAGCGCCATAACCGCCCCGAACACACCAGACGGCCTCGATGGCCGGGTCGCTGAACGCCCAGTGAAGGTCGGCTATACGGTCGGCATCACTGCCTGCCAGATAGCCGTTACGCGCGCGTAAAAACTTCCCTTCCACGACTTTATAGCCCATTTGGGCGAGGTTGGACAATGCTTTTTCAATTTTTTCAACAGAAGCCGGACTGCTGGGCGCAATCAGGGCCACCGTAGCGCCCGGACGCAAGCGCCGGGGCCTGACCAGTTTTCGGTCTGTATTTTTTTCCATGAAAGGTCGCGTAAAACGGTAGCGGGCAGCCAGGGCCACCAACGCGCCGGAGTAGATGAATTGACGTCTTTGCATATCTGACATGTCAAAGGTAGTTTAGATCGTGGTTTTCGATATAGTCTAACGTACCTTCGCCGCGCAATTCCCTTACAACGCTCGTATGTTAAGTCAGTTTTTCAAACCCAAGATGGATCAGGAGCAAATACTGAAAGCACTGAAACAGGTGCGCGACCCTCAAACCGGCCAGGATATCGTTTCGGTCGGCATGGTTCAAGACCTGCAAATAAGTGATAAACAGGTCAATTTTAAGTTAGTCGTGCCTTCGCTTCAAATGCAGGGCAAGGCTGATCTCAATTTTGCCTGCATCAGCGCCATTGTTGAGAAATTTCCAGACGCTCAGGTCAATGCGCATTTCATGGCACGTCCCGCCGGCACGGCAACCAGTACCAGCATCGTACCGCACATTAAAAATATCATTGCTGTCGCTTCCGGCAAAGGCGGCGTCGGCAAAAGCACTGTGTCTGTCAACCTTGCACTTGGGCTTCAAAAACTCGGCGCCAGGGTCGGACTCATGGATGCCGACGTGTACGGCCCGAGTTTGCCAACCATGTTGGGACTGACTGGCCAGCGGCCTAAAATCCAGGACGTAACCGGCAAGGCCAAAATGGTTCCGCTGGATGCTTATGGAATGCCGGTTATCAGCATTGGCAACATCATCGAGCCAGATCAGGCCGTGGTATTGCGCGGGCCGCGACTGGCCGCGATCATCAAGCAATTTTTTAATGATGTGTTGTGGGATCCGCTCGACTTTCTCGTGATTGACCTGCCTCCCGGCACCGGCGATGTACAGTTGACGCTGGTTCAAACAGCACCCATCACGGGCGTCGTATTGGTGACTACACCGCAGGATGTAGCCCTGGCCGATGCGATGAAAGCCATGAACATGTTTATGCTACCGCAAATAGATGTGCCCATTCTGGGTGTGGTCGAAAACATGGCCTGGTTCACGCCGGCAGAATTGCCGGAAAATCGCTATTACATTTTTGGTGAAGGCGGCGGCAAAAAACTGGCCCTCGAAAGTCATTCTGTTCTGTTAGGTCAGGTGCCACTGGTACAGTCTATTCGCGAAGGCGGCGATGATGGCCATCCGGCCGTTTTGCACAATGGCAGCATGGTGTCTGAAGCCTTCATGAATATAGCCAAAAACACATTACGCCAGATAGCAATACGCAATGAAATGAAAGCGCCGACTCAGGTGGTTTCACTCGGCGGCGACCTGCACTAATACCACTTCCTTTATTCCGGATATTCCTTATTTTATGAAAGTTACTGCGCAACAACTGGCGGCTATGATCGTAGCTACAATAGAAGGCGATCCGCAGGCTGCCGTCCAGAAACCCGCCCGTATTGAAATGGCGGAAGATGGCGATTTTGCCTTTCTGGACAACCCGCGTTACGAATCATTTGCCTATACAACACAAGCCTCGGTGTTGCTCGTACACCGCGATTTTCAGCCATCAGCCCCGGTCAAACCCACTTTGCTGCGCGTGGACGATGTGCGCTCTGCACTGGCTATGTTGTTGTACGAATTTGACAAAGCCAACCAATCGCCCGTGGCCAGCACGACTGAATCGCTCAATGGTTCAGCCATTCACCCCTCTGTAAAAATCGGTGGCGGAACGACCGTTGGCGCATTTTGCGTGATCGAAGAAGGCGCTGTCATCGGCAGCAATTGCATTATTTATCCGCAGGTTTTTATCGGAAGAAATGCCCGCATTGGCGACAACTGCCGTTTGTATCCCGGCGTTCGGGTGCACTTTGATTGCGAAACAGGAAACGATTGCATCCTGCATGCGAATGCCGTCATCGGAGCCGATGGTTTTGGCTTTGCGCCACAGGAAGATCAATCCTGGAAAAAAGTACCCCAGGTTGGCAATGTCGTATTGGAAGATAATGTGGAAATCGGCGCTTGCACCTGCATTGACCGGGCGGCACTGGGCAGCACCGTGGTCCGTAAAGGAGCCAAACTCGACAACCTCATCCATGTGGCCCATAATGTGGAAATCGGCGAAAATGCCGTACTCGCCGCGCAGGTTGGTATTGCCGGAAGCACCAGGTTGGGCAACCGCGTTCAAGTGGGCGGACAAGCCGGTTTTTCAGGGCATATCAGTATTGCTGACGGTACGCGCATTCAAGCGCAAAGCGGATTGCCATCCAGCATTGAAGAGCCTAACACAGCCGTTTTTGGCAGCCCGGCTATGGGTTATCGCGATTTTATCAAATCGCATATTGTTTTCAAGCAACTGCCTGAATTGCAGAAAAAAGTAATGGAATTAGAGAAAAAACTGGCTGAATTGAGCAAGTAATCATTTCTGGTTTTACTGTTTCCGGAGGTTTCAGTTTTTATAAACGACAAGGGCGTGAAAACACAAAGTTGTATGGATACTTTGTGTTTTCGCGCCCTTGTCGTTTTATCAAATACCCGGTTTACGCTTTTACTCTTTCGCTTCCAGACGCTCCAGCAGTCGAGAGGTGATGCGCAGAAAATCCATTTCAGTAATCACGCCGACCAACTCTTTTCCTTTTACCACCGGAAGGCATCCTATGCGATGCTGTTGCATCTTGTGCATGGCTTCGATGATCGTCGTATCCGGCGAAACTGTAACCGGTTTTTCGACCATAATTTCCTTGACCGTAATGTGCTGGTCTTCCGGTAGCATGGTGCAGGAACTGAAATGACGCAGCAATTTTCTAGAAGAAATAAGTCCTACCAGTTCGCCCTTCGAATCTTCTACGGGCATATAGCGAATCCGTCGCCAGTCCATGATTTGCGCGACCAGTGCAATCAGGTCTTCTTTTTGCACCGTAAACAAGTCGGTTGACATGAATTCCTCGACCTTAATAGCCGAGGGCGACCAGGTTTCGAGGTCGGCGGCTGTGGCTTCTTTCCAGGTATGCACAGGCTTGTTCTGTTTTTGATTTTTAAGAATAGCGGCGGTCAGTCCGGTTACGGCTTCGTCGTTGGTGACTTCTTTTCGAAGTGAGGTGAAAGTACGCAGCAGCCAGCGCGCGCCGGTTTTGTGTTGCTTGGCCCGTTCTTCGATGATATCGAGGTATTTATTGATATCAGCCGTTTTCACCTTTCGGCTTTTGAGGCCCTCACGGGCGGCGGGCAGCAGTTCTTTCAGGATAAGTTCGGTGGCCGGTATTTTTTTATCCTTCATCCAGGTGAAGGTGGTGTCAATGCCGAATTTGGCCGCTTTCAGGAAGTTATCGCGCACATCAACAAAATCAATATGGCGCGTAATGTCTTCGTATTGATCACCGAAAGCAGTCATACAACCCAGCCAGAAAGCGGCATTGGCCGTGGCATCCACAGGCGTTGGTCCGGCGGGCATTACCCTGTTTTCGATGCGCAGGTGTGGTTTACCGTTGGGTGAAATGCCATAACAAGGGCGATTCCAGCGGTAAACGGTCGAATTATGGATTTGCAGGGCGCGCAGTTTGGGCGTTTGGCCATTGAGTACCATTTCCAAAGAATCCTCCTCGATGGCGCCGGCGAGCAGCACCCTGAAGCGACTGATATCTTCTTTATAAATTTCAGTGATATTGCCCTTGAGCCATCCTGAACCGAAATTCACCCTGGGCAGTCGTTCGCGCATGTGGTCGTTGGTCGTGCGCGTGTCCAGACTTTGCTGGAACAGTGCAATACGCGTTTCATGCCACAGGCGACGCCCGAAAACGATGGGCGAGTTGGCGGCAATAC
>JADZBJ010000417.1 GCA_020852155.1 Saprospiraceae bacterium
CACCATTCAGCCGCCGCCTTTCACCACTTACACAGGGCCTTTTATCGCCTTTCCAGAACAAAAAGGTTTCAAATTAAACAGCCAATATTCGTTTGAAAAACGCGTGGTCATGCAACTGCTGGCGCAGTTACCGGCGGCGCATTACAGTGTTTTTCAATGCGCGCCTGCGCAGCAAAACGGACTGCCTTTTCATTGGGCCGGGTTTCGTCAGACAGTGCGCTACACGTACTTGCTGCCACCTGCCGACAACGAAGCCGATGTGCAAAAACAATTCAAAGGTTCGGTCAGAACCGACCTGAAAATTGCCGCTGAGAAAGTTGAAATTATACGCGACGACACGGCCGCCGCAGCCATGTTTTCGCTGTATCAGGCGTCGCTCAGGCGCAAAGGGCGTACATCCGGCAACCTTGAAGAACGATTTTTAACCCTGCATTCCGCATTGCAGGCACGGAAACAGTCGGCCTGTTTTCTGGCAAAAAAGCGACATACAGACCAAATCGCTGCAGGAATTTATCTGGTCTTCGACGACCGTCGGGCGGGCCTCCTTTTGAGCGGAACCCACCCTGATGCGCTTGACCTGCGCGGCATATTCCCCTTGATACAGGAGGCCATTCGATTCTGTTCGACACGCGGCCTTACCCTCGATTTTGAAGGCAGTATGGACGAAGGCCTGGAACATGTCTTTCGATCTTTTGGCGCGCAACAACAACCATACCTGCGTGTCTGGCGCACTGCTACGCGCTGGATGGAAGCGGCGCGCTGGTGGTGGCTGGGGCGCGATTGATCAGGGTTGCTTTTTTGGGCTCAAAAAAGTGACAAAACGGCCTTCGAAGATGGATCAACCCAACAACCCATCGTAAATTTAAACGTTGCAGATCCGAGCGCCTGTTATACCAGGATTTAAGTGATTTTGAAAATTTTCATGATTTATTTGCTTGATTTTCAATGATTTACAGACGAGAGTCATTCAAAACCACTTTAGGTTGACTATAATAACCCATATTGCTCCTGACACTGTTTTATCAACACTCTCGCCTTATTATTACCTTGCCACCGTATTCTACCCCATCCACCCCAATGGGGCCAGGTTTTTACTAAAATCCACTCAAGTCATGTACATACTTGCCATAGATCAGGGAACCACCAGCACCCGAACCATTGCCTTCGACAAACAAGGCAATATCATAGCCGTGGCTCAACGCGAATTCACACAGTATGTCCCGAAACCGGGCTGGGTGGAACACGACGCCCTTGAAATTTGGGAAACGGTAAAAGACACACTCAACGAGGTCGTGGCGAAAATTGGCCCTGCCAACGTAGCCGCCATTGGCATCACCAACCAGCGGGAAACCACCGTCGTGTGGGACAAACTGACGGGCAAACCCGTGCATAACGCCATTGTGTGGCAAAGCCGCCAGACCGTTGATATTTGCGAAGCCCTGAAAGCCTCCGGGCTTGACGCTGAAGTGCGTGAAAAAACAGGTCTGCTCATAGATGCCTATTTCTCAGGCACCAAAATCAAATGGATACTCAATCAGGTGCCTGGCGCACAGGCCGATGCCTACGCCGGACGACTGCTGTTCGGCACGATTGACACCTGGATTCTCTGGAATTTGAGCGCTGAACGTGCGCACGCAACCGATTATACCAACGCGTCGCGTACAATGCTGTACAACATCCGCGACCTGCGCTGGGACGAATCGCTCTGTCAGGCGCTGGATGTACCGATGAATATGCTACCAACTGTTCGGGACTCATCCGCAGTGTTTGGACATGCGCGCCCGGAATTGGTCGGCGGAGCCGAAAATATCGTGATCGGCGGTATTGCCGGCGATCAGCAGGCGGCCTTGTTTGGTCAAGGCTGTTTTCAGTCGGGCATGGCCAAAAACACCTACGGGACTGGGTGCTTCATGCTCATGAACACCGGAAATCAAGCCGTCGCTTCCCAAAATGGCTTGCTGACCACCATCGCCTGGAGCCTGGATGGGCAGGTAGAATATGCGCTTGAAGGCTCGATTTTTGTGGCAGGTTCTGCCGTGAAATGGCTGCGCGATGAAATGGAACTGGTTGAAAAAGCACCCGACACAGAAGCGATGGCTCGGTCGGTTGACAGTTCGGATGGCGTATTCGTCGTGCCGGCTTTTGTTGGCCTTGGTACGCCTTACTGGGATTCGGAGGTGCGCGGGGCCATTTTCGGCATCACGCGCGGCACCACCAAAGCGCACCTGACCCGTGCTACCCTGGAAAGTATCGCCTATCAAACCCGTGATGTATTGTCGGCAATGGAGGCCGATTCAGGCATTAAACTTCAGGCGCTTCGCGTGGACGGCGGTATGGTGGCCAATGGTTTTTTGATGCAGTTTCAAAGTGATATGCTCGGTACGGTCGTTGAACGTCCGCGTATTCAGGAAACAACGGCTCTTGGCGCGGCGTATCTCGCAGGGCTTGCCTGTGGATACTGGAAAGACCGAAATGATATTGCCCAAAACTGGCAACTCGATCAGCGCTTTGAACCTCAGTTGTCGTCGTCGGTCGTGGAAGAACTTTATAAGGGCTGGAAGAAAGCAGTGGCTGCTGCTCAACATTTTAAATAACCCAATTATCACATCACCACATCATCACATTACCCTCCGTGTTTCGCCCGCTTTTGAGGCTGAAAAAGCGTATGTGGCCACGGTTTTGCTCGGCGAATTGCTTGGGCTTGACTGGCAATTGGTGACCGAGGAGCGCAGTGATTACCAGATAGAATTGCCCAATGGCCGCTCCATTCGAATGGCTGACGTCTTTTTTGGTCGCCATGAACAATGGCTGGATGTTCGGAATATACCAGCGGCAGTTTCGCAAATGGCTCATCCGTTTGCTGCGCAAAAAGATGTGGTCGGACTTTACGGTGAACCTGTTTTTAAGGAAAATTCAGACGGACTGGAATGTGGCCTGGACTTGTGGGCTTCCACTTTTTTCATGCTGACGCGCTGGGAAGAATTTATTCATCCAGACCGCGACGAGCACGGGCGTTTTCCGGCAAAAACGGCCTTGTCTGTGCGGGCAAATTTTCTGCATCGGCCGGTTGTAAACGAGTGGGCCGATTTGCTTTGGGACATGCTCAAACAATGCGGCTTGCAGGCTGAACGTCCGACCCGCAACTACCAACTACACCTGAGCTGCGATGTGGATCACCCGTTATTGTGGTGGCGTCCGATGGATCGGTGGCGGACAGTGCTGGGCAGTCTGCTTCGGCGTGGCAACCCGGCCGAAGCATTTTACTGGATTAAAAAAATCATCAAGGGCGGCAACGACCCTTATGATGTCTATAACGAGTGGATGGACATGGCTGAGCGGCACGGCCTGCAATGGCATTTTAATTTTTTGGGTGAACGCCCAAAAAGCAGCGACGCCTGGTATCCGTTGAATCACCCGTTTGTCCTGAATTTGATGGAAAAAATCACCGATCGCGGCCATGTGGTCGGGTTTCATCCGGGATACGAAGCCTTTGAAAATGCGGCGCAATTCAACGCAGAACTCGCTTCCCTGCGCCGCGCTTGCCCCGCGCCAATAGAAAGCGGTCGGCAACATTACCTGCGCTTTGCCAGTCCGTCAACCTGGCGTCAATGGGCTGCTGACGAAGGCTTGAAGTGGGATAGCAGTTTGGGCTATTCAGAGGCTGAAGGATTTCGCTGCGGCATTTGCTGCGAATTTCCGGTGTTCGATTTTTTAGAAAGGAAAATGCTGCCTTTGCGCGAAAAGCCCCTGATCGTCATGGACGTTACCCTGGCTTTGGCGCGAGGTTATTCACCGGAAGAAGCACTGGAAAAAATGAGTCGTTTACGCGCTACTATCAGGCAACATCAAGGCGAATATGTTTTGTTGTGGCATAATTCTTCATGGAACACCTACTTTTGGGCCGATTGGCAACATGTGTTGTCGGCATTTATTGCAACAAACTAGACCTCTGTGGTTGTTTTTAACACAGAGTACACTGAGTGTTTCACAGAGGCCGCAGAGAAAAATGATTTTGAGGATTTACAGACTTGATTCGTTAAAGTGTTGACTAAAACTTGTTGAGTAGTTGTACTCTGTGCACTCTGTGTTTGTCTCAGTGTACTCTGTGTTAAAAATAAACGCACTGAGTGTTTCACAGAGGCCGCAGAGAAAAATGATTTTAAAGGATTTACAGACACGATTCGTTCAAAACCAACTTTGCTTTGACTAAAACTATGACGCAGCTGCGCTTCGCACTTTTATTACTCTTTCCTTTTGCGGCATTTGCCCAAACAACCGGCTTTTCCCCGCACTCTCCTGCTGCCCAATACGTCGAACGGCTGGCCGTAACGACCGGGCAGTCGGCCCCTTTGCATCCTGAATTGAAATATTGGGGCCGCGAGGATGCAGCCATGTTGTCCCGCAATTGGGACACCTTGAAAACCCTTTCGGCAGGCGACCGCCGGGATGTGGCCTGGCTGATGGACGATAATTCGGAATGGCTGCCCGATTCACTGCGCTGGCGCACGGCTCGGAAAGGCATTTTTGGCTGGTTTTATACCACACCTGCGCATTTTTTTGAAGTCAATGAGCCAGCATTCAGGCTTCGCGCCAACCCGATGTTGCAGTTTGAACTGGATCGGCAGCAAAACGATGAAGAACTGGTCTTCTATAACCGTCGTGGTCTGGAAGTTCGGGGCGACATTGATCGGAAAGTCTTTTTTTACAGCAATTTGCTCGAAAATCAGGTGCGTTTGCCTGACTACGCCGAATTGCGCGAGGAACAATACAAGGCAGTGCCGGGCGCGGGTTTTGTCAAACCCTATAACAGTGGCGTTTTCAACATTACCAACGGTTATGATTTCCTGCTGGCGCAGGCTTATGTGGGCTTCAGGATAACGCCGCATGTCGGATTACACCTCGGTCACGGTTCGCATTTTATCGGCAATGGCTATCGTTCGCTTTTCCTGTCGGACGTCAGCAATAATGCCTTTTTCCTGCGGCTCGACACGCGTATCTGGCGTTTTCATTATCAAAATCTTTTCCTGGAATTGTCGCCATTTGCGCCAAACAACCAAGGGTCGTCGGTGAATTTGCCTAAAAAATACGCGGCGATACACTACCTGAACTATAACATAACGCCCCGAATGTCGGTTGGCCTGTTCGAAGCCACCGTGTTCAATCGCAGTCGGCAGTTTGAATTTCAATACCTGAATCCGGTCATCCTGTACCGAACGGTGGAAAGTATGATCGGCAGTGCCGACAATGTGTTGCTGGGTCTTGATGGTCGCTGGGATGTTGCCCGTCGCGTGCGCCTGTACGGGCAGTTGCTCGTGGATGAATTTTTACTGTCACAAGTCATCAGTCCCGAGCAAAAAGGGTGGTGGGGAAACAAATACGGCATTCAGGCCGGTGTCAAATATTTCAAGGCATTCGGCGTGGATCGCCTGGATGTGCAGGCAGAATTTAATGCCGTACGGCCGTTTACTTATTCGCACCTGGATTCGCTGAACAGTTGGACCAGTTACAGTCAGCCGCTGGCGCACCCGCTGGGCGCTAATTTTAATGAAATCATCGGTCGCGCCACGTGGAGGCCATTGCCGAAACTGACGTTGCAGGGGCGCATTATTGCGGCTAAAACCGGCGACAACCGTCCGGGTGAAAACTGGGGCGCCGACCCGTTGTGGTCGTATGAAAAACGCGTAAAACAGTTTGGCAATACGATTGCGCAGGGTGAAAAAGCCGATATACTTTTGCTCGGTCTGGATGCTTCGTGGGAGTTGTGGCACAATATCTATGTTGACGTGAAGTTTCAGCATCGCCGAAAGGACAGCCAAAACAATGCCCTTGACCTGACTACCCGACTTTTTGGCGCGGGCATTCGCATGAATTTCTGGCCAACCAACAACCTTGATTTTTGAACGTCGTGACCAAATCGCATATCAATCAGTTACACGAATCAGAGCCGCGATGGTTTGCTGTTCGTACCCGCTCGAAAAGCGAAAAATGGGTACAGCGCATGTTGGCCAAAAAGGGCATTGTGTGCTATTTGCCCTTGCAGAAAATCATGCGGCGTTATTCCAGAAGCACCCGGATCACCGAGCGCCCACTGATTAATTGTTACGTTTTTGCCCACATCGTAAAAAACCAGTATCTTCCCATTCTGGAAACGGAAAATGTAGCCGGATTCGTTAAGTTCGCTCAGGATTTGCTGGCTGTGCCACAGGAGGAAATTGACATCCTGAAACGCATTACCCTGGAGGATGGACTGGAAGTAGAAGCCATGCCCGGACAATTTACGGAAGGAGATCCCGTTGAAATCAACGCCGGAAACCTGATGGGCCTTCGCGGAAGAATCATCAAAGTGGAAGGTCGTAAAAAAATGCAGGTCGAACTGACGCAACTGGGCTACAGCCTTCTCATTAGCGTGGATGCCGCTTTCCTCTCCAAAACCAGCCTGACCTGAATCCATCATCATATTATCACATCATCAAATTAAATAATGCGCCCCTTAATTGCTTTGTTGTTTTTTTTCATAGCCCTGACAAGCGGCAGCGCCCAAATGGAGCGCACCATGTATCAGGTGTTTGCTGTGGATTCTTTTAAATTCGTTTCGCTGGAAATTGCCGACATTTACGATATCGAAGTATGGGGCGGCAGTAGTATTTTGATTGAAACCAATATTCAGATTTCAAATGCCTCACGCGAAATCGTGGATTTTTTAATCAAAGAAGGTCGCTACGACGTAAAAGCGGACACCATTTCACCGCAGGAACTTCAAATTTCGACCAAACAACGCAATCGAAAACCCATTAAAACGCCCTCGGGCGAATGCACGGAAATACCGAAAGCGAAAATTTTTGTCCCGGATGTATTCATCTGGACAGACGATAAAAAACTCCTCACCCGAAAAGAATGATTTGATTGATTCGATTAAGTCCGATTGATTCGATTAAATACGATTGCATACGTAGAGTGACGTAGATAACGCGGATTTTAAACACGGATTTCCTTAGTGTCTCTTCGTGTTCCTTCGTGCCTTAGTGGTGAAAAATCGGACTTAATCGAATCAATCGGACTTAATCGGATTTAATCGAATCAATCGGATTTAATCGGAACAATCGAATCAATCAACAAGATGGTCAAACCCTACACACTCCTTACCGACTTTGATATTTCGCTGTTGCAAGCGGGCAAACATTTTCGGCTTTACGAAAAAATGGGCAGCCATATCGTTACGCACGAAGGCGAAACCGGCGTTTGCTTTGCGGTTTGGGCGCCTCATGCCGAACGGGTGAGCGTCACGGGCGATTTCAACAACTGGAACCCCGACGCACACATCCTGAAGCCTCGTTGGGATAGTAGCGGCATCTGGGAAGGGTTTATTCCCGGCATCGGAAAAGGAACCGTCTATAAATACCACATCAAAACCAAAACCGGTATTGCGCTGGATAAAGGCGACCCCTACGCCATATTGTGGGAAACGCCCCCGCGAACAGCCTCCGTTGTCTGGGAATTTGATTACCAATGGAAAGACAACAACTGGATGAAGCAACGCCGGACAAAAGCCGGTGATAGCCAGCCCTGGTCAGTGTATGAAGTGCATCCGGGTTCCTGGAAAAAATTAGCCACCGACGGCAATCGCTCGCTCAACTACCGCGAACTGGCCCATGAATTAGTACAGTACTGCGTGGATATGGGTTTTACCCACCTGGAATTGATGCCAGTGATGGAACACCCGTATTTTCCGTCATG
>JADZBJ010000418.1 GCA_020852155.1 Saprospiraceae bacterium
GAAATAGTTTCGGTTGCGGGTGGACTGATGCGGGTTTTCTTTAAACATGGCGTCAGTCAACGGACCTGGAATCTGATAAATGTATTGGCTTCGGCCCAATTCGCCGGAGATGCTCAGGCGCTGATTGATATCGTATTTCAGGCTGACAAATTGCGATTGTGCATTCGAATTGGCATTATCGCGGTAACCTTCGGAAATGCGCTTTTGATACCAGGCGTAATAAGTCAGTCGGCCAACTTTGCCGCCCAAAGCCTGATAAGTGCTGAGTAATCCATAGGAACCCATCGAATTCTGACTCTCGAAACCGACCCGTTTGGTGGTGTCGGCCAATTTGGTGATGTAGTTAATCATGCCGCCAAACTGAGAGCCGTACTGCAGCGCCGCCGAGCCGTGTATGAGTTCGATTTTTTGAATGGCCTCCATCGGGGGACTGTAATGACTGGCCGGATAACCATAAATATCGGAATTGGTCATGACGCCGTTTTGGCGCACATTGTATTCCCAACTGCGGTGTGGATCAAGCCCGCGCGTGGCGATGTTGACCTGATTGCCGGAGCCATCCATATCGTACACAAATGCGCCGGGGATTTTGGCGAAAATCTGCCGGCCCGTTTTTTCCGCGAGGTTGGCGGGCAGGTCGTTGACCGTGATGACTTCGTGTTTTTTACCAGACACAATATAGGTCTGGTGAACGCTTCCCAATTCCTTAACTTCCTGAATCTGAAAGCGATAACCCTGGACAGTTACAGGAACCAATACTTTCTGTTGTATGGTATCACCCTCGGTTTGAGCATGGAGTGACATCGTTGTCAATAGTCCGAACAAGGCGAAAACGCCGGCGATTTTCTTCATCATGTACTGCGCTTTTAATATATTTCCTGAAGGAAGTCTTATTGCGGGCGCAAAGATGATATATTAATTTTGATAAAATCCAGATAAGGGCGGTGATATAAATCAATGGTAAAAATCCCGACACTGGTCAATCACTTGCCCATCAAATTTTTTAGGCAATTGTCGGTATGCACGTACGTGTTTTCAAATTCCGTCCATTTTTCTCCTGAAATACCGGAAGCCAGCGCCGCCTGTTTCAGGGATTCATAGTTCAGGTTGGTGGATTGCACGTTTTCGACCATAAAATTCAACAGGCGAAACATGCTGGTTTTCCCGACGGTCTTTTCCAGCCCAGCCAACACCATCGGGTAATAGTAGTATTTGTGGGTGTTGTCAATTTCCTTTTCGAGGGCGTCCAGGTGAATGAACTTCCGAGCCAGCGCCCTGTCGGTCAGGTACCGTTCGCGCAGCAATTTTTCATAGGCCGCTGCGCCAAACTGGTTTTCGATGGCTTTCAGGCACAGGTATTCCGCAAAACTCTCGCTGTAAAATCCCCAGTACAGGTTGTCGGATTTGACTTTTAACCCGAAATACTGGTGCGCCAGTTCGTGGCTGTACAAGCGGTAGGCCATCACGTCGGTCAGTTGCCCGGAGGTTTTGTCAATTTGCCTTGAAAGCGACGACAGGTTAGCCACGATGCAGGGAAATGCCGCAAAAGCCCAATCCTCGTACTGCGTCGGGCTGCCAATGGAGAAAATCTGCGCCAGCGCGACCGGTTCGTTGTTTTTGGTGGTCAAAAAACTGCGATAAAAGCGGCGCATACCATCCAGGGCGGCGTCAATACTGATCTGATTTGACGCATTCAGGTTGCTGTTTAAAAACCACGTATTGCCCTGTTTTGAAAAGGCATACTGGCCTGCATACAGCATCAGGTCGTTGGGCGCTTCGGCGACAAGGTGCGCTTTGGAACCATTCACCGGCGCTGTCCCGCCAATATAAATGGACGTGCACTCCGGGCAATTCACCTCAATATCATAAGTAAATTGCGTGATGGTCTGGTTGGTCGTCCTGTCCACCAAACCCGGACACAGGAACGTTTGATGCGACGCCCTGAGGATGTTGTTTTTAAAAGCAATGACATCCATGCCGTCGCCGGAGCCGACAATTTCCGCAGGGCCGTAGGTCGGGAACGCGCCGGTATATCGTAGGGTCAGGCGTGTGTCGTGCAGAATGGTGTCTAAGTTCGGTGAATAGCCCATTGTGCTGGACAGGAACAGCGACCGTCCCGGAAAGCCCCAATCGAGGTTGTAATCAATGGATTTTCCGTCGGCTTGCAGGTCTTTGATGTTCATGCCGCGGTTCAGGCAAATCGCCGGGTTGTCCATTTTCGGAAAATTGGTGAGCGTCAGGTCGGCGGTGATCTGTCCGTGAGACAAATCAATGGCTAAGGCGCCAGTGATTTTGGGCGTTTGGGCCAGCAGGGTTTGGGCTGAAAATGCGAGCAGGGCGAGAGTGAGGCGCATAGGGTGGGTGGTTTCAGGTCAAAGAGGCTTTCGTAAAAGAAAGGTTGCAGGGCGTTCAGGCTTTTTGCATCAATCGAAACCGCCAGGGCCATGCTGCGCATTCTCCGGCATAGTCCACACCAATACGCGGCCCGGCAGTAATCATGTCCTGGAAAACGGGCATTGAACGTTCTTCAATCCAGATGGGCGAACCTTCGGAAATCAGGTTTTGACCGCTTTGGCTGGTATGCAATCCCAGGGCCTGCGCGACAGCCCCCGGCCCTGTTGTCAGTGTTTTGGATGCCGGAATTTTTCCCTTACCGGATCGTCGGCGCTGCTGCATGATGTCCAGTCCGGCGACAGGCTGTATGGCGCGAATCAACACGGCATGGGCCATATCTTCCGGGCCGGTCACGACATTGAACAAATGATGAATGCCATAGCACAAATAAATATACGCCCGGCCTCCGGGTGCGAACATGATTTCGGTGCGCGGGGTACGCCTGTTGCCGTAGGCATGACAAGCCTTGTCGTCGGGTGCGCGATAGGCTTCGGTTTCTGTAATCATGCCTCCGGTAATGACGCCATCAAATGCCGTATAAAGCACCGTGCCCAGCAAATCCTGCGCGACTTGCACCACATCGGTACGCAGGTAAAATTCGGAGGTCAGGCGAGGCATGGAGCAAGGCGGTTGAGGTGGTTGAAAGTTGAAATAGTTGAAGGTTGAAATACACCAGTCTGTCATCCTGAGCGTCAGCGAAGGATCTGGCCAGACAGATGTGGGTGTTGGTTGCAAGGGTGTGCTCTGGTACACCTTTTTCCGGGTTCTTTACTTGTATCTTTTTAGTATTTCAATGAATTCATCATTATTTAAAAAACCTTTCCAATCCAAATCTTTTTCCACGAAGCCCGTAGAGATTTCTGATTTTGAAAGACTCAACGCTAAATAATGTAATGCCTCTTTATCATTCCCTCTTATAGCGTAAAAGCAGGCAAGATTATAATAGCCCCCGCCAAGTTCTACTGCCTTGAAGAGTTTTTCATGCGCTTGGAGATACAACTCCTCCGCCTCTTTTCCTTCTTTTGTCTTTGCCTGTTCCATTAAATTACCCCCCCAGTTGTAATATGTATCTTGATAATCGGGCTTTATTTCTATAGCCTTTTTGTATTTTTCAAATGCTTGGAGGTACAACTCCTCCGCTTCTTTTCCTCCTTTTGTTTTTGCCAGATTCCCTAAATAAGTCCCCCAGTTGAAATAGGCTTTATGGTCATCAGGGTTTATTTCTATTACCTTTTTGAGTTTTTCAAATGCTTGGAGATGAAATTTTTCCGCTTCTTTTCCTTCTTTTTCCTTTGCCAATTTTCCTAAATAAATCCCCCAGTTGTAATAGACTTCATAGGAATCGGGTTTTATTTCTACAGATTTTTTGAATTTTTCAAACGCTTGGAGATACAATACTTCTGCCTCTTTTCCTTCTTTTTCCTTTGCCAATTTTCCTAAATAAATCCCCCAGTTGTTATAGGGTTCGTATTTGGCAGGTTTTATTTCTACAGATTTTTTGAATTTTTCAAATGATTGGAGATATAAATTTTCTGCCTCTTTCCCTTCTTTTGCCATTGCCAAATTTCCTAAAGAAGTGCCCCAGTTGTAATAGGCTTCATCGGAATCAGGTTTTATTTCTATAGTCTTCTTGAGTTTTTCAAAAGATTGGAGATACAACACTTCCGCTTCTTTGCCTTCTTTTATTTGTGCCATTTCTCCTAAATAAGTTCCCCAGTTGTAATAGGCTTGATGGTAATTGGGGTTTAAATCTATTGCTTTTTTGAATTTTTCAAACGCTTGAAGATGTAATTCATATGCCTCTTTTCCTTCTTTTGCCATTGCCAAATTTCCTAAAGAAGTCCCCCAGTTGTTATGGGCTTTGTAATAATCAGGTTTTATTTCTACTGCTTTTTTATATTTTTCAATCGCTTGGAGATACAACTCCTCCGCCGCTTTCCCTTCTTGTGTATTTGCCAGATCTCCCAGGTCACACCCCCAGTTGTAGTACAAATTAGCAAGCAGATCAAAAGCATCCTGATCTGGATTTTCCTTGAGTCTTTTTTCTATTTCTGAAACAACTTCTTGAGCGTATTTTTCTGAAACAAGCAGATTAATAATCTCTTTTTTCAGGATATCGCTTCTTTTTTTAGAATTGTCTTCTGCGGTTTCTACATTTCCTTCTTCAAATTGTTTTATTGATTCTGCAACCTGCCTTTTTGAAATTTCCAGTCTTTCTTTAACACCCTTAAAATGCTCTTTTTCATCAATATCAACAATTTCCTCCAGCATATTTTTCAAAGCAGTAAATGGTTTGTCCACTATTACCGGTTGAGGCAATCCCAGTTCATTGCTCAACTTCAACATAAAAGAATCAGCGTCATAGCCTTTAATTATAAAAGCATTTGAATTCGGATCAGAAAGGAATTCTTGTACATGCTGATTAGGATCGTTATTGTTATAAGTTACCCAATACAGCTCATCATCAAAGCGCCCAAGATTCTTGATGTGTTCAAATATTGGATCTTCACCACTATATCCGATAAAAATCCATGGTCTTTGATTTTTTATCGTGTCAAATATTCTCGGCACAGTGCTTTTTACTTTTTCCATTTCTGCTGATGTGTTCAGCAACCAAAGGCCGTGACTTTGCCCATGTAAATAAATTACCGATTTCTCCTTGAATGTAGAGGTGGTGAAATCTCTTAAAATAGCCAAATCATGAGTGGGTGGGAAAAAATTATACAGAGATAATGCCCGCAGCATCAAATTGTCAAAATTGACAGTAAGGACATAATCTACAAAACCTTCGCTGATTAGTTGAGCCAAATAAATATGGGTGACATTTATCTTGGCATTATTGATATATTGCTTCAAGATTTCACCCCGCTGGCTTGCAGAGAAACATTCCATCAATCTAGCATAAGTCCTATCTTCCTCCTTTAAGGCTCCTAAAATTGGACTATCGGAGTATTTAGTTATGATATCCTGAACTATCTCGCTAGCCAGCGGAATATTTCCGGAACGAGACGCGCCCGCTCCTAGAAAGAATATGGGTTGAGGCCTATTCGATTTTTTAGCCTGTCTTAGTAAATAACCTAATTGCTCAATTGTTCGTTCTTTCATATAAAATCTTATCTATTGTTAAAGGCGTGGTATATAACGGTTGTTTTCATTATCCTTACTTTGCGATAATATCCCAAAAAACATCTGCTATCCAGTCCAACCGACCAGACAATGCTGGGTATCAATAAACAGTAAACCAAAAGAAGACGGCTCTTCGTGGGGCGAGTAGAAATTAAATTACGGCAAATCTAAAACAACCCTGGCGAAACCTCAATCAGCGTCTTTGTTTTTTTAGATTGTACCTTCACCTCACACCAAATCCACAAATAACCAATTCCACAAATAATCGCCATGCATTTCACCATCCAGCAAGCCCTTCAACAGTTGAGCGCTGCCGACGGTCAGCCGGTTTTCAAGGAATTGTTTCGCCACGGCTCCATGTCGGTCGAAATGTACAAGCCTGTCGGAAAAGATTACCAGCAGCCGCATCGTCAGGACGAGATTTACGTCATTGCCAGCGGGCATGGGCAGTTTCAAAACGGCGAGGTCATCCATCCTTTCGGGCCGGGCGACTGGCTGTTTGTTCCGGCTGGTGTGGAGCATCGGTTTCTGGAATTTTCCGAGGATTTTGCCACCTGGGTAATCTTTTATGGCCCGGACGGAGGTGAAAATCCCCCTGCTACGGAACATTTCCAATAACAGGGGGATATAGCAATCAAACAACCGGAATAACCCGGTTTCCTAGAATTTTTTGTCAATCACATAAGGCAACATGGAGCGCCATGTGGGCCAGTCGTGACGCATATCGTGACCCCAGATGTCGAGGTCGTGGTTGATGCCTTTGGCCGTCAGGATATTGGACAGTCGGCGCGAACCTTCCGGGTCTTCGTAGTCGCCTGAGCCGGTCAGGATATGGACATGTCCGCTTTTACGCAGCCGTTCGAGCGTTGTGTGGTCGCTCAAATTGGGCAGGTAGTGGCAAGGCGAGTTGAAATACACATCTTCGTCGAAGTAGCCTTTGGTGTAGGAAGTCAGATCGTACACGCCCGACATAGCGATAGTGCCGCCAAAAAGGTCGGGGCGACGGAAGAACATATTCGCTGCATGCAAGGCGCCCAGCGACGCGCCGGTCGTGATAATATTCGTGTCGTGGCTGGTATGCGTACGGATGAACGGCACGACTTCATTTTCAACATAGGCGTTGAATTGCTGGTGTCGAATTGCCTTGTGACGCGGGTGCATCCGATTGTTCAGCCAGGCCTCGGAGTTGATGCTGTTGATGCTGAATACCTTGACTTTGCCGGCCTCGATATACGGCTCCAGCACCGAAATCAGGTGAAAGCGCTCGTACTCCAGATAATCCGCAGCAGCCGTAGGCAGCATCAGCAGGGCGAAACCAAAATGCCCGTACATGGCAATCTCCATGTTCTTGTTCAGGCGTGGGCTAAACCAGTTGTGTATTTCTCGTTTCATAAAAGACCGACTTTAGTGTTGGGCAAACTTACATAAGTCTGCGGAGTTTGCAACGCAATCATGAATAAACCTGAACGGACATGAATCTTAAACATTAGTTAAAACACAAATAACTCGAAGGATGCGGCGCAGCGAAAACCACAGTGAAAGAGTTTGGAGAAAATTCAATCACCTTATAATTTGTATATTTTATGAAAAAACTGCACCTTTTTCTGTTCGTCTGCGCCTTTTTTGCTGCTAACCTATTGAATGCGCAACAACGCATTTTTCCCGTTCGAAAAGACACCGCGCCTTTTGACAACCGCTATTACAAGCAGGAACTTGGTCTGGATATTTCAGGTGTTTTTGCCGGATACGTCGGCGGGGCGCTCGTTTGGAAAATCCGTGACGACCGGTCAAAACTGGTTCCGGTGGGTTATTCTCACTTTTGGCGATTACAGGCGGGCCTGTACAGTGATAATTTTACAGGTATCATAGATTCTTTTACGCACCAGAATTACTACTACGAGAGCCGTACGCCAGCCGATGGTTATATCAACAGTTGGATTATGGTCGGGCGAGAACGTGTTAATTACGCCAATCGCTTCAACTTCTATTATGGCTGGGATTTCGGGCCAGAGTACACCTATAATCTTTATAATGCTCATGGAACCTTCTTACGGATTCTGCCTGACGGGTCAGATTATGACTGGATAGGAATTAATCGAAAAGTCAAAACCCATAGTTTAGGAGCAACAATGGCCGGATTTATCGGTGTCAAATATCGCATCACACCGCGTATTAGCTTGAGTGTGGAGTCGGCAGTGACGGCTTTTTATCAGTGGTCAAAAAGGAAACTTGTCATCCAATCAAACGATGAGGACATCGCTACCAGCGAGGATACCTACCACCAGTTTGGCGGAAATATCCAATACC
>JADZBJ010000419.1 GCA_020852155.1 Saprospiraceae bacterium
ACAGTTTCGGTGGTTCAATGGCTGGCATTGCCGCTTCTGTTCCGCTCACACTGTTCATGATGACCCTTGAATTGCTTGTAGCGTTCTTGCAGGCATTCATTTTCACGATGTTGAGTGCTACTTATATCGGCACTGCTATCGAGGAGCCGCACCATCACTGATTTTAATGGGTGAATGAGTGCGTGCGTGAATGAGTGAATTATTTGAACCACCTGAAAACCGCAAGCAAGATTTTAAGTGCCATTATTTCAACATCAGAAAGGAATTACCGCGATTAAGTCGGTTTTTCGATTGAAACAAAGGCAAAAAGATATACTTAACCCGATGGTGGGTGAAATGACCTTAATGATCAGATCATCACATCATCACATCACATTCGTTGTTATGTACGCAGCAATTGGTGCAGGTCTGGCCGTAATCGGCGCAGGTCTCGGTATCGGCCAAATCGGTGGCAAAGCAGTTGAAGGCATCGCCCGTCAACCAGAAGCAGCTGGCGATATCCGCGCAAACATGATCTTGACAGCGGCCCTCGTTGAGGGTGCTGCCCTGGTTTGCATGGTATTGTCTTTCTTCGTTGCCGCTCCGAAGTAATTCAAAACAACCGGGCTGCGCGAAGCGGTTGGCGACGCAACGCCCGGTTTTCTTACACAAAATTTCAGGCGCAAGCCTTTTTATATACCCCTCGACACCATTTTATAGCCCATCATTCATCATTAATCATTACAGAAGAAGATGTTATTTCTGGCAGATTTCAACGTACTCAAACCTGAACCCGGACTGCTGATCTGGACCACCATTATATTCTTCATTTTCTGGTTCCTGATGAGCCGTTTTGCGTTCAAGCCCATTGGCGCAGCGCTCAAACAGCGTGAAGACGATATTCAAAGCGCGCTGGATGAAGCCAAAAAGGCTCGCCTTGAAATGTCAAACCTTCAGGCTGAAAATGAAAAATTGCTCGCACATGCTCGTGAAGAGCGTTCTGCCATCCTGAAAGAGGCAAAAGACGCCAAAGACGAAATTATTTCCGAGGCTAAAGAGCGCGCCAACGCAGAGTACAAACGCAAAGTGGAAAGCGCACTGCATGACATTGAAAACCAAAAGCAAGCCGCTATGATCGCCCTGAAAAATCAGGCTGGTCAAATGGCTGTTGAAATTGCAGAAAAAATCCTCCGTCGCGAATTGGCCAACAAAAGCGAGCAAGAAGCTTATGCTAAATCATTGGCTGATTCCATCAAATTAAACTAATTCCCAGCCGCAATCTTTCGATTGTGGCCAACTGCATAACAACATGAGCGTAACTCGAATCGCTACCCGCTATGCCAAGTCGCTCCTCGATCTTGCTATTGAACAAGATCAGGTTGCTCAGGTACATGCCGATATCAAGACCCTTGCCGAGGCCGTGAAAAATCGCGACCTCTATCTAATGCTCAAGAGTCCTATTATCAAAAATGACATGAAAAATGCGGCATTGGCTGCACTTTTCGGCAGCAGCATGAGCAAATTGACCATGTTATACCTCAAGTTGCTGGTGGAAAAAAACCGCGAAATGTACTTGCCGGAGATCGCTGCAGAATTTGTAGAACAATACAAAACACTGCAAAAAATCACTTCCGTGAAGGTTATCACCGCAACGCCATTGTCTGATGCCGTACTGAATGACCTCAAATTACGCTTACAAAAAAGCGGAATTACGCATGCCAACCTCGACGTTCAAACAGCCATTGACGAAGACCTGATTGGCGGTTTTGTGCTCGAATTCGACAACAAACGCTATGACGCTTCTGTAGCCAGCAAACTGGTTGACCTAAAAAACGACTTCTCCAAAAACCTTTACGTTAAAGAATATTAAGGAGTTATAACCGGATATGGCGCCTGGAAAACAGATTACTGCCCATATCTTCTCGTAACTCACAACTCATAACTCATAACTCACATCCTGGATATGGCAGACGTTAGACCGGAAGAAATCTCCGCGATATTGAAACAGCAACTGTCTGGCTTCGGAGCCGATACCAACCTCGAAGAAGTTGGTACAGTATTGCAAGTGGGCGACGGTATTGCCCGCATCTACGGCCTAAATCGCGCTCAATCGGGCGAATTGGTCGAATTTGAAAACGGCACTCGCGCCATCGTACTTAACCTCGAAGAAGACAATGTAGGTGCTGTATTGATGGGCGCTTCCGATGGCATCCACGAAGGCAGCGTCGTTAAGCGCACAGGTCAAATCGCCTCCATCTCGGTTGGCGAAGGCTTCGTTGGTCGCGTCGTCAATCCGCTGGGTCAGCCAATTGATGGTAAAGGCCCAATCACTGGCACCAAGTATGAAATGCCACTGGAGCGCAAAGCACCGGGCGTTATCTACCGCCAGCCGGTAAACGAACCACTCCAAACAGGTATCAAAGCCATTGACTCGATGATTCCAATCGGTCGCGGCCAGCGTGAGCTCATCATCGGCGACCGCCAGGTGGGTAAAACAGCCATCGCGATTGACACAATCATCAACCAAAAAGAATTCTACGATCGCGGCGAGCCAGTTTACTGTATCTACGTTGCTTGTGGTCAAAAAGCATCTACTGTTGCATCGGTAGCCCGCGCGCTGGAAGAAAATGGCGCTATGGCTTACACTGTTATCGTATCTGCTTCTGCTTCTGATCCGGCTCCTGTACAATTCTATGCGCCATTCGCAGGTGCATCTATTGGCGAATTCTTCCGCGACACCGGCCGTCCGGCACTCATCATTTATGATGACCTGTCAAAACAGGCCGTTGCTTACCGCGAGGCATCTTTGTTGTTGCGCCGTCCCCCCGGCCGTGAGGCTTACCCTGGTGACGTGTTCTACCTCCACAGCCGCCTCCTGGAACGTGCAGCGAAAATCAATGCCGACTTCGACGTAGCCAAAAACATGAACGACCTGCCAGAAAGCCTCGTGAAAGCGGGCCTCGTAAAAGGTGGTGGTTCATTGACAGCATTGCCGATCATCGAAACTCAAGCCGGTGACGTATCTGCCTATATCCCGACCAACGTGATCTCGATCACCGACGGTCAGATCTTCCTGGAATCCAACCTGTTTAACTCCGGCGTACGCCCGGCGATTAACGTAGGTATCTCGGTAAGCCGCGTAGGTGGTAACGCCCAGATCAAATCCATGAAGAAAGTATCCGGTACGCTGAAACTTGACCAGGCGCAATACCGCGAACTGGAAGCCTTCGCTAAATTCGGTTCTGACCTTGACGCTGCTACACAAGCCGTATTGGCCAAAGGCAGCCGCAACGTGGAAATCCTGAAGCAACCACAGTACAGCCCGGTTTCAGTAGAAAAGCAGGTAGCTATCATCTACCTCGGCACTAACAACCTGCTGCGCGATGTGCCTCTCGAAAAAGTACGCGAATTTGAAGAACTTTTCCTGGAGCGTATGGAAAACAAACTCCCGGAAGTACTCGAAGAATTCCGCAAAGGCAAACTTGAAGACGCCAGCCTCGCCAAAATGCGCGAACTGGCTGCCGATCTTGCTGGCGGATATAAAAAGTAATGATGAATGATAAATGATGAATGATGAATTTTTTACAAACTATAAAAGGCATAAAAAATTCATCATTCATCATTCATCATTTATCATTAAAACACTCATCACTAATCACTAACCACTCAATAAATGGCTGGCGGTTTAAAAGAAGTACGCGAACGGATCAAATCGGTTATGAACACGCAGCAGATCACCAAGGCCATGAAAATGGTTTCGGCGGCTAAACTGCGTAAAGCACAAAATGCCATCGTGCAGGTGCGTCCTTATGCCGACAGACTGAACCGAATGCTGTCCAATATCCTTTCCAACCTCGATGGAGACGCTTCTACGAGTTTCGGCAAGGCGCGCGATGTAAAAAATGTTCTGATTGTGGTCATGAGCTCTAACCGCGGTCTGTGCGGTGCGTTCAATACTAACATCAGCAAGGAAGCAGCAGCGCTTATCAACAGCAAGTACGACGAACAGCGTCGCAACGGCAAACTCAATATGCTGTTCATCGGTAAAAAATCGTACGACTACTTCCGTCGTCGCTACCGCGATGTCAACCTGATGGATCAATACATTTCGGTGTATGACAATCCGGCTTACGAAAATGTCAGCGCTGTAGCGCGTATGCTGATGGATGAATTTTCATCCGGCAAATACGATGCTATTGAAGTGGTGTACGGTCGCTTTAAGAACGCAGCCACTGTATTCCCAACGGCTGAGCAATGGTTGCCTGTTCCTAAAAATGCACCAGCCATTACGCCAGGTACGAAGCAGAAAAAAGCAGACTACATTTTCGAGCCAGACCAGCAATCATTGCTGGAAACACTCGTGCCAAGTATCCTGCAACTGTCTTTCCATAAATTCCTGCTCGATACGCAAGCCTCTGAACACGGCGCACGTATGACAGCAATGGACAAGGCTACTGAAAATGCCGAAGAATTGCTCAAAGGGCTGAAAATCAGCTACAATAAGAGCCGTCAGGAAGCCATTACTACTGAACTCGGTGAGATCGTTAGTGGCGCTATGGCTCTTGAAGGATAATGAGCCGTAACGGAATTGAGTATTGATATTTTGTGAAATTTCGTTTTAGATATAATCCCCCTGTGCTTGATCGCGTAGGGGGATTTTTTTTATCGTTTTATCACCATATTCCACACCATTCGATAAAAAACCGGGATATACCGAAATGCATTGAGCGGATTTACGCCAAATTCGCGGCGCAGCAGTCGTTGGGCAAACACAAAACTGATCGCATATCCGGTCAAGGTAGCCATTGCAGCACCATAAATACCGTAATGCCGTACGAACAGGTAACTCAACACCAAATTGAGCAAGGCTGTACCCAGCGTATAGGCAAAGTTGGTCGCCGGGCGACCGGTGGAGTCCAGTATAGTGCCGAATTGAACAGCAAATGGCATAAAAAGACCGAAAAATGCCGTCAGACGAAGCAAGTCTGCTGATTCTGGATATTGCCAGCCAGCAATGATACGTATGATCGGCTCTGCGAAAAGCAGTACAACCAGAATAAACGGCAGGATAATCGCCAGCACTGCGCCAACGCTCCGCTCATATAACCGCTTAATGCCTTCTCGCCCCTGCGATTCCATGCGCTCGGCTCCCTGCGGAAAAACCACAGCAGCCATGCTAAACGAAGGCGCTTCAACCATTTGGGTGACTTTACCTGCTACGTCATACTCCGCAAACCCAATCGGGCCAACCATTTTACCGACGACTAATTTATCAATGCTCTTAAACAGCATGGTGCTAAGGTTTGTACCCAACACATATTTGCCGTAGGCCATTAAATCAAGCGCACGGTTGTATATTTTTTCGGTGTCAAGTTTACTCAACCAATCGGCCAAAAAGTGACGGGCAAACCACCAGGAAGCCAATGCACCAAGCACTCCGCTCACCAGCATACTCACCGCCAGTGTTTGCAATTCAAACGGCCATTCGAAAAGGCGGCAACACAGTACCCAAACGAACAGTCCACCACGAAAAAAGAAATTGCTCCAGAAAATGCCCCGAAATTCAAAATTGGCCTGTTGCACAAAATTGAACTGAAAAAAGAAGGCCATGACAAAATTGGTCAGGAAATAGACCGGCAGAACATTGGCCAACTGCGGCGTTTGCCATTCGCGCATAAACCAGTCCATGACCAACCAGATAATGGCATTGGTCAGGATTGAAAAACCGAGGTTGAGCAACAGGGAAGCTTGTAATACAGCGCGAAATTCATCTGGATTTTTTCGAAAAACAGCCAGATAACGCATCAGGCCATTTTGGATCAGGCCGGAGCGGCCCATTTCAAGGGTATAGGTCACCAACAGGAATAGTCCCCACGCAGCCATATCCGGTTTGGATAAATGACGCCAGAGAATCATGGAGGTAATCAGGCCGAAAAACAGACTATTGGCTTTTTCCAACAGGGTCAAAGCGCCGGAGCGCAGCCAGTAGTTGTTCGGTTGGGATGCGGGTGTGTTTGTTTCCTCAATGCTGGACACTGAATCACGAGGCTAGGGATGATCGGAAATGGGAGAACGTTCCTGGAAGGATTGTCAGCATCGGATTAAAGGCCCCCAAACTTTTCAAATTGCATATTTTAAATTAAAAAAATATACAATTTGAAATTTGAAATATACAATTTGAAAAGTCTGGAGGACAAAAGCATTAGGCCTCAGGTGTAGCGTCGTCCTTTTTTTCTTCAGGCTCGTCCGCTTCTTTTTCAGCCTTTTTGGCTTTTGGCTTGGTAAGGGCTTCTGCCACTTCGCCAGCCTTTTCAGTCACTTCTTCGATGACTTCGTCGGCTTTGTCAGCAGCGACCTCAAGGGCTGCGCTGGCTTTGTCGGCGGCCACTTCGAGGGCGGCTTCTGCTTTATCGGCAGCGACGCTTGCCACGGCTTTAACCGTATCCAGCGCATCCATCAAGACATCACCCAGCACCGTAGTTGCGGCCTCGAAAAGGCTGTCTTCCTTGGGCGTTTCTGACTCTTTAGTCTTGATGCCTGCGGCGATTTCTGCTTTAGCAGCGGCTTTGGCGGCTTCGAATTTTTGACGTTCTGCCTCTTTTTCAGCGCGCTTTTCTTCCTTGGTTTTAGCAGAAGCGGCTTGTTTTTCCACTTCGCTACGCGTTTTATTCATTTCCGTCAGGCGCTCGCGTTTTCCATTTAGGCGTTCTTCGATCATTTTGATCTTGGCCATACGGATTTGCGCTTCCAGTTGCCCTTCGGTGGTAT
>JADZBJ010000420.1 GCA_020852155.1 Saprospiraceae bacterium
CTGCGGGAAATTTTACCTTCAGGAAACAAGAAACCCGCCAGCCGGAAGATCCGGTGGCGGGCAAAGCAACCTCATGGTATGATGATCGGTGCGACTATTAATGTCAAATCGGTTTTGGAAAAAATCCGCCGCACCTGGTGTTTTCAAAATTTTTCTCGGCGCCCGGCTCTGGGGAAGTCAGGTTGTAACTTGTGTTTATTTGCTTGTCTGTCCCGCGTCAGCGTGTTGCAGAGACAGCATACAGACGCGAAACGAGTGCCAGAATAACAATAAAAAATGCCGTTTGATTCTTGTTTGACAAATTGGCCAAAACATCAAGAATAAACGGCATTTTTTTACAATTCATTAAAGAATTGGTCACTGAATCAACTCTTCAAAATTCTGATTTCTACCCTTTGGTTGGCTTTTCTGCCTTCCGGTGAAGTATTGGGCGCAACGGGCATACGTTTGCCATAGCCTTTGTACTGAACCCTGGCGGCGTCAACGCCTTTACCTGTCAGGTATTCTGCTACCGTTTTGGCGCGGTTGGTTGACAGTTTATCAGCGAAATCGTCGGTGGGCAGGTTGTTCGTGTGTCCGCCTACTTCTATGGCAACCCTCGGATTTTCAATCATAAAATCATACAATTCATCCAGCAATGGAATCATGGATGGTTTGAGCGAAGTGCTGTCCACATCAAAATTCAGCAGGCGCATTTGGATGGTTTGACCACTTTCAATAGCGCGGGTAAACTCAGGCATTGCCCTTCTTTTCGTTTCAAAGTCAATGGTTTGCGCACATCCGGCAGCGTCTTTTACCGTGACGGTGTGCTTGCCGAGCGGCAGTTTACTGGCAGCCTGCGTGGTCTGCTTGTTATCCCAGAGGATATTATAAGGAGATACGCCGCCTTTGATGTTGATACGCGCCTTGCCATCTGCTGCGGCATCTGTAGAAACGCCAATACTGGTAGCCAGTTCAACCACCAATGGTTCGGGCGCAACAACCTGAATGGACGCCGTAGCCGTCGAACCTTTGGCATCGGTCACGGTCACCACATAATCTCCGGAGGTCATGCCCAGCACTTTATCTCCAGCCAGCGAAGGCTGATTCCAGTTGTACGTGAAAGGCGATTTTCCGCCGCGTACCTGAACGCCAATTTCTGCCTTGTCGCCGGCACAGCGCATTTTTGTTTTTTCAACAATATTCACGGTCAATGCCTGAATATTTTCAGTGATTTCGACACTGGCCGTAGCACTGCAACCATTGATATCAGTTACAATGACATCGTGTTTTCCCGAAGGGAGTTTCATGGCGCTGGCACCTGTTTCCCCGTTATTCCATTTAAAAGCATATGGCGCAACACCGCCCGATGGCGTAGCGGTTGCTTTGCCGTCTGATCCGTTGGCGCTGGCTGAAGCATCCACAGCAGCGGCAACCGACAACGGCGCAGGAGATTTAACCGCGATGCTTGCCGTAGCCGTGCTGCCGACCGCGTCAGTAACTGTCAGGGAATAATCACCTGCTGACACAGCGACATTGCCATCGCTTTCCGGCAAATTATTGACGGGTTTGTTCCAATTGAAACGGAAAGGGCCTTTACCGCCGGCAGTTTTAGCCAGCAAAGTCGCTTGTCCTCCGGCACATTTGATCGGCGCTTTTTCAACGATAGACAGCGAAAGCGGCAAAATATTTTCGGTAACAGTCACCGAGGTCGTAGCGGAACAACCATTAGCGTCAGTCACCGTGACCATGTGCTTGCCAGCAGACAAGCGTGTAGCTGCACCGGCAGTTTCGTTGTTGTCCCAGAAAAAGGCAAACGGTGGTACGCCACCTGAAACAGAAGCCGTCGCCTGGCCGTCGGAGCCGCCAATGGAAGCGGATGTCGTTACCAGGGCAGATGCGGCCAGCGGATCAGGTTGTCTGACCACGATATTGGCTGACGCGGTGGAACCGACAGCATCCGTCACGGTCAGGTTATAATTGCCTGCCGCAGCCGAAACCGTTGTTTCCTCCCCTTTGGAAGCGCCACCCATAGGTTTATCCCAGTTGTATTTGAAAGGACCTTTGCCACCGGCTACGGATACGTTCAACGTCGCCATTTGACCGGAACATTTTGCAGGCGTTTTTTCGGTGATTTGCACGGATAACGGCAGGATATTTTCAGTAATATTTACCTGCGCCATTGCAGCACAGCCATTGGCGTCGGTAATGGACACCGTATGTTTGCCTGACGCCAGCCTGACCGCAGCATTTACCGCCTCGCCATTGTCCCAAACATAGGTATAAGGCATTGTACCGCCAACGGCCGTCACTGTGGCCTTTCCATCGGCAGTACCGATGCCTGCCGGTGCAGTTGCCTGAGCAGTAGCGCTAAGCACCTCCGGCTGACGGACAGTAATGCTGGTTGTCGCGATTGAACCAACCGCGTCGGTTACTGTCAGCGAATAGATTCCCGGTGGAACAGTGTAGTTATTGACATCGCCGGTTGGGGTTGTGCCCGGCGTCAGGCCATTCCATTCGTATTTAAAAGGGCTTTTGCCGCCAAAAACCTGCGTTTTCAGGTTGCTGCGTTCGCCATGACATTTAATTGTCGCTGTTTCTGAAATAGCGACTGAAAGAGCGGCGATATTTTCCTTGATTTCAAAAATACCCAGCATGACACATCCATTAGCGTCTGTAACGCTCATGCTGTGTTTTCCAGGTGTCAGTTTGGAAGCGGAAGGCAGTGTTTCGCCATTGTCCCATTTATAGACAAATGTTCCGGTGCCTCCTTTGGCAAAAGCGATGGCCTTGCCATTATTCAGTCCGGTATTGGCAGCGCCCTGCACTTCAACGCTGAGGGTAAATTCAGCGGGCTGACGCAGAGAATAACTGGCGGTGGTTGTTGCGCCATTGGCGTCCGTAACCGTCACGATATAATCGCCGGAAACGACTTTAACGGGCTTTTCACCTGATAATTCGGGTTTGTTCCACTGGTATTTGAAGGGCGCTTTACCGCCCGCCGGCTGAACTGCCAGCGCTCCGCGTTCGCCAAAACATTTGATCTTTGATGCCTCTGAAATCGAAGCCGAAAGCGGCGCAGGTTTTTCCAGGATGTCAATTTTTGCTACTGTTGAACAACCTTTCTGATTGGTGATCGTCACTTGGTGCATCCCTGGCGCCAGGCGATTGGCGGTTACCAGATTTTCTCCGTTATCCCAGGCGACAATGATACCGCTGGCATTGCCGTCAATATCAATCTCGGCAACGGCGTCGGCGCGGCCGGGGCCTGAGGCGTTTTTCTTTTGCCTGACTGTCACTTTGAGGCGGGTATCCGGCACTTGTACGCTCGCACCACGCGTTTTACCTTTTGAATCGGTCACGGTCAGGTTGTGATTACCGAAGGGCACATTCCGTGGCGTCGCGCCGGTGAGGCCGTTTTCCCAGGTGTATGTGTACGGCGGCGTTCCGCCAGTTACCTTGACGCTCAGGGCAGCATCCTTGCCATTACCATCACAGCTGATACCTTCGTCGAGGTTGATATTGACCGTCATATTCGAGGCCTTGTCAACGAGAAACAGTCCTTTATCTTCAGTACCGACCCAAACCGCGCCTTCCGGGTCAATCGCCAGGCAGGAACCATATTGAGAAGTATATAACTCCGGGCCGCTGAATACTTCGTATGTGTTTTCGATGAGGTCAAGTCGTGTAAGAACGCCTGACACCATCCACATTTTGCCCGTTACGTCCACGTCGAAATCAGTGATTTGTCCTTCGATTTTGGCAGGATTAACATCCAGATCGCTCCATTTTTCGCCATTGGGCGCTTTGCTGATGTCGCCATCGGCCAGCACATAAATGACAGTACCGTACTCGCGAATACGTTCGATGGGATAACCGCTGAGGTCGCTTTTCCAGCGGCCGGGCGTACCTGACATCAGGCCATTGTCAGTACCGACCCAAAAACGTCCGGTTTTGTCCTGATAAATGATCGTGATTTCGTTGGATTTCAGTTTGCTGTTGGCCGTGGTGTATTGTTGTACTAATTTAAACTCCGGTTTTACTTTACAGCGAAAAATACCCGCTTCGTCGGTACCTAACCAGAGGTCCTCGGCTTTGGCGTCCCACCATGCAGAGGTCACAGAGCAAGGTGTTTCGGCAATGCGCTTAAAATCGGCGTCAGACCAGCTGATATCTGCATTGCCGCCGCGATAGGACAGCACATTGCGCTCGCCGACCAGAATGCTGTGCGGGCTGCCAAAATCAGAGGCTTTGACTTGCACAACGCCGCTGCGATTGGAGGCCCATTTGCGGCCATTGCCATCCACTGTCACGTTTATGACGGGTTGCGAACGATCAATTGCCGTAGTACGGGTAACTTCCAGGCCTGCGCGTTGGGCATGAATATTTGAAGTGAAAAGAAAAAGAAAAGACGCGATCAACAGACCGCCGTGGCGGAAACTCATGAAGTACTTATTTGTTAGACAAAGTGAAAGGAGATGGGCCAGCATTGAGCAATATGTTTTTAGCCCCGCAGAAGCATGCGTGTTAAAGTGGATTTCGATTGTCATTGAAAAATTTGCAAACAGGCATATCAAGCATGCCGATTTCCAAAACGAAAAACTCGCCCCCGCAGTGTGAATGTGTTAAAATTCGTATATAATTCAGGGTTTTCCGCAGGGGA
>JADZBJ010000421.1 GCA_020852155.1 Saprospiraceae bacterium
CATCAATGCCGGGCATGACCTCAATTTAAGCAATCTCAAATTTTTCCAGGCACATTGCCCCAACCTTTTGGAAGTGAGTATCGGTCATGCGATTATATCTGATGCGCTGTATTACGGACTTGGCACGACGACCGCTATGTATTTAAGGTTATTAAAGAATGGAAAATGACAGACATTCCAGCGAAAAAACGCTATTTTTAAAAGCACTATAAATAACTGATTTTCAATGTTTTATATTTAAATACCTGCAAATTTTACGCTCTAAAAATAAAAATATTACTGATACGTGGCATTTAGCTTCGCCTAATTTCTACCTTTGAAAACTCAAAATTACCCACAAGTAATTGTTTTCAGATAATACATTCACCGTTAAGCAAATAATAAAAATTATATTTCGAAAAAGCCAGGAGAAAACAATTATCGGCGGAAGATTATTTTGAGTCTTGTTTTCCGAGAGGCTCAAATTTCCATCGAAACGAATCTGATACACATTTTTTAACCAATCTAACTTTTTGTATGAAGCGACTGCTAACATCACTTTTGTTAGTGCTAGCTGTTGCGGGATTTGCTCTCGCACAGCGCACAGTCATGGGTACTGTTTCCGATGACGGAGGAGGACTCATTGGCGCAACCGTGTCAGTCAAAGGCACAAACGTCGGTACCCGCACGGACAACGATGGTAAGTATTCCATCGCAGTTCCTGCTGGCGCCACAACGCTGGTATTTATTTATACCGGCTATGAAACCCAGGAAGTCACCCTGGGCGCATCCAACGTTTTGGATGTAAAAATGTCCGGCACTACACAGCTCGAAGAGGTCGTTGTAACAGCCCTCGGTATCAAGCGCGACCGCAAGGCGCTGGGTTATGCAGCTACGGTAGTTAACGCCTCGGATGTGGCTGGCAAGCCTGAAACGGACGTTGCCCGTACGCTGGCTGGTAAATCACCTGGTATCATTATCCAGAATTCTGCCGGTCTGGCTGGTTCTGGTACCAAAATCAACATTCGCGGTACCAGCACCATCTCTGGTAACTCACAGCCACTGTGGATCGTTGACGGTGTTCCGGTGAACACGGCTGCCAACGAGAACAATGACTTCCGCGATGGTAACGTAACGCCTACGCGTAACCTTGACATTGATCCGAGCAACATCGAAAGCATGAGCATCCTGCGTGGTTTGAGTGCTACAACGTTGTACGGTTCGCAAGGCCGCAACGGTGTAATCCTCATCACAACCAAAACAGGATCGGCTGGCAAGAAGCGCTACACAGCATCTGTATCGCAGACTTATGCTATGGTCAATGCGTTTGTTCCTGAGTACCAGAACAAATGGGGTAACGGTTTTGACGGCGACTACGGTGAGTTATTCTCTAACTGGGGTTCAGTATTCTCTGATGCACGTCCTGGCACACAGCCACGTCACCCATATTTTGAGCACCGTGCATTGTTCCCTGAATATCCTGAGTTTCAACATGCTGCAGGTTCTGCCGGCGCAAACAATCCATACATTCCGAAGGCCATTCCACATCACGTCAACGACTTCTTCCAGACAGGTAGTTCTGCTACAACATCCATGAACGCAGGTGTCAGCACGGATGCGGGCAGTTTCAACGCCAATGTTTCGTACACCAACGAAGATGGTTATATTAAGAACAACAACCTGAGCCGTGTTAACGTAAGCCTGGGTGGCGTAGCTAACCTGACTAAGAAGTTCTCACTGGGCGGTACATTTGGCTACATCAAAACGGACTTTAAAACGCCTACCATTGGCGCAGGTCTTGGTTCTAACTCTGACGGTGGTCCGTCTGTGTTTGCCAACCTGTTCTATGTACCGCGTAACATTGACCTCATGAACTGGCCATACCAAAATCCAGTAACAGGCGCCAGTGTTTACTACCGCAACGGTGGTGACATCACCAATCCGCGCTGGATTCTGGACAATACGCGTCAAGGCTCTTATGTGAACCGTTTTATGAGCCAGATGAACGCCAACTACAACCTGCTCGACTGGATGAAGTTGACCTATCGTGTTGGTATTGACGTGTACAACGAAAATCAGGAATACTGGGTGAACAAAGGCTCTGCTGGTTATCCTTCTGCTGTGGCCAACTTTGCTTCCGGTCTGTTCCGTACCACCAATGGTACAAACTCGATCATTGACCAGTCATTTATCCTGTCGGGCAGCCATCAGATCAACGACAACCTTGACTTCTCTGCCAACATCGGTGTAAACAACCGTTCTGACACCTACGAGCAGGATGGTATGGAAAGCATTAACCAGGTTGTATTCGGCATTCAAACTCATCGCAATTTTGTTGAAAACAACGACCTGGATATTCGTGGTAACACCCTTGATTTCCGTGAAAGAGTTAACCTGCTTGGTGCATTTGCCGACGTGACTTTCGGTTACAAGAATGCACTTTATCTGAACTTGCAAGGCCGTAACGACTGGGCTTCCAGCCACGAAAAAGATTACCGCTCACTGTTCTATCCTGGCGCGAGCTTGTCTTTTGTTCCGACTGACATGTTCCCGAGCATGCAATCAGACCTGCTTAATTTCCTGAAATTCCGCGTAGGTTATGGTACTTCAGCGAACTTTGCTACGGCGTATCGCACTCGTCAGTATCTTGAATTGAATGCACAAGCTTCAGAAGATGCGTTGGGTAACGTTTCAACCCTGTCTGTTTCAGAACAGTTGGCCAACGCTGATCTCCGTCCTGAGTTGCAGAACGAAGCAGAAGTAGGTGTTGATTTCCGTTTGTTTAAAAACCGTTTGGGTGTTGAATTCTCTTACTACGACCGTACGGCTAAAGACCAGATCATCGAGCGTCCTTTGGACCCATCTACAGGCTACAACTACACGTATATCAACGCCGGTACTATTTCCAACAAGGGTATCGAGTTGGGTGTGACCATAACACCTGTTCGCACTAAGAACTTGTTGTGGAATGTACGCGCCAACTTCACGCGCAACCGCTCATTGGTAGAAGAGTTGCCTGAAGGCTCTGACAAAATCCTCATCAGCGGTTACTCCAACCTGGGTAACTTCGCTATCGAAGGTCAGCCATTTGGTGTAATTCAGGGTACTTATGCTGTGCGTAATGGTGCTGACGGTCGTACTGGTGACTACCTGATCAACAGCAATGGCTACTACGAAATTTCTTCGGAGACGGGTATTATTGGCGATCCAAACCCTGACTTCCTGTTGTCTGGTTTCACTGATATCACGTTCAAAGGTTTCACCCTGAGCGGCCAGGTGGATTATGTTCACGGCGGACAGATTTTCTCCTACTCTGCGGCTACATTAGTTGGTCGTGGCGTAGCAAAGGAATTGGAGGAGTTCAATCCAGAGCTGCCGATCATCCTGCCAGGCGTTCTGGCTGATGGCCGTCCGAACAACATTCCAATGCCGGCATCTTCTGTATTCTTTGGCAACACCATCATTGGTGGCGGCCCTGATGACCGCGGTATTTTTGATGCAACTCGTTTGCGCATCAGCGAAGTACAATTGGCGTACAACCTTCCAGCTCGCTTCCTGAACGGCACTTCTATTGCCGGAGTAAGCGTTTCAGTTGTTGCTAATAACCTGTGGTACCGCGCTTTCAACACGCCTAAGTATTCGAAAGTTGACCCGGATCGTGTAGCATTTGGTACAGGTAACGGTTTTGGTTTTGACTTCCTCGGTGGCCCATCGGCTCGCCGTATGGGTATGAACGTGAAGCTGACATTCTAAAAACATCGTTTGACGAAGTCGTGGCCATGTGCCATTCCTCCTTTTTCAAACATTTAAAAATACCAACCTAGATTATGAAATATACGCTGAAAATTTTCAGTATGCTGTTTCTCTTCTTCGTCAGCTCCTGTTCGCTGACCAATCTGGAGGAGAATCTGGACAATCCCAACGAGGTGCCTGTTGATCAGCTTGACCTGACGGCGCTCTACAACAAGGTACAACTCGACTTTTCTGAATTTGTGTCTTTGTCCAATACACCAACGCTCGAGCTCTCTCGTATGATGGCGCTGACTGGTGGCGACACCTATGCCCGTGCCTATCAGGCTCAGGATTTTGACAATATCTGGGGCCGTGCCTACCAAGACGTACTCAACCAGATCAGCGCTGTTCTGGCGGAGACTGATGGTACATCATTCACCGTTCACAGTGGCTCAGCCCGTGTTATGCGCGCTTATGTCCTGATGACGCTGGTTGATTTGTTCGGCAATGTGCCTTACAGTGAAGCGCTTCAAGGCGCTACCGGTAATTTCAATCCGAAGGCTGACAATGGCAAGGCTGTTTATGAAGCTGCGTTGAAGGATCTGAATGATGCTATCGCCCTGCTGGGTACAGCTCAGGCAGGTACTTATGCCGTTCGTCGTGATGTATTCTACGGCGGAAGTAATACGGCATGGCGCACATTGGCCAAAACGCTGAAATTGAAGATTTACAACAATTTGCGTTTGACGGATGCATCTGCTGCTACTGCTATTAATGACTTGTTGACCGAAAATGACCTGATTGATTCAGACGGTGAAGAGTTCACGTATCGTTACAGCAGCGCAGACGTTCCTGCCCGCTCTCGTCACCCACAGTACCGCGATATGTACAAACCGGCATTGGGCGATGGTGAAACCTACATCAACAATTATTTCATGTACGTTTTGTACAAGCAGAAAGGTTTGCAAGACCCACGCTGGCGCTACTACTTCTACCGTCAGGTGGACAGTTTGACGACGGCACTGGCTGACGAACCGGAATCTGTGCCATGCGTATTCACACCTCCGCCGGCACACTATGCAGGTCTGCCTTTCTGTGCATTCGAACCTGGCTTCTTTGGCCGCGACCACGGTAACAACGATGGTGTTCCACCAGATGCACCGTACAAAACTGCTGTTGGCGTATATCCATGCGGTGGCCGTGCCGATGTCAATGAAAATGAAGATGATTACATTAGCCCTACCCAGCAAGGACAGGGCGCTAATGGCGAAGGTATTCAGCCTATCTGGATGGCCAATTTCACCACGTTCATGAAAGCAGAAATCGCACTGAAAGTCAATAACGATGCTGCGACTGCCCGCTCTCTCATGATTCAGGGTGTAAATGAGTCTATCAATCGCGTACGCAAATTTGCCGCACTGAAAAACCAGAACCTGCCAGCAGGTCTGGAGCCTTCACAATCTGCGTACGTGGCAGAAGTGGGCGATCTGTACGACCAGGCTGCTACCGATTTTGACCGTTTGAATGTTATTTCCAAGGAGTTTTATATCTCACTTTGGGGTAACGGTATCGAAGCCTACAACCTGTACCGCCGTACGGGCTGCCCAAGCGATTTGCAGCCTATGCGTACTGAGCCAGCTAACGCCGGTGTTTTCCTCCGTTCGCTGTTGTATCCGTCGGACTTTGTGAACCTGAACAGCAGTGTTTCACAAAAACCTAATAATGTAGCCAACAAGGTATTCTGGGATAACAACCCTGATAACTTGTTCCGTTGATCACCTCTTTCTCAAACGTAAATCATTTACACATGAAAAATATCCTCTTTTTGGCCCTCGGCGTACTGCTTTTTGCAGCATGCTCCGACCCGGACAAAGACCCACTGCAATTTGACAAAATCACGAAGGGGGCGATCATTGCTCTGCGTGGCGATGCCTTCGATAACCTTTCCAATGGTTCATATCGTGGCGCTGTGGACAGCTTCAGTATCTCCAATCCTGATCTGGCTGACAAGAACTTTGATTTTCAGGCTGACTTCCTCGCTGAAGACGTTAACAGCCTGTCGAAAGTCGAAGTGTATGCCAGCGCTACCGACGGCGGTGCTCGCGTTCGTATCCTGACCAAGGACGGCGCTGATTTCAAGCCGGTTTCGGACAGCAAGTATCCTCGTGCCAGCTTCTCGATTCCGACCAACGATATCCTCGCTGCACTCAACCTGAATCGTGCTGACATTCCGGCATATTCTTATCTGTACATCGAATGTGATATCACATTGAAAGATGGCACTGTTGTACCAGCATCGGCTATCACCAATGGCAACCTGTATGAAAGTGCTCTTTTCTATCCTGCTCACTTCATGCGTTTCCTCGCTGGGTATTAAGATAGACTAATAACACTTTCCTCATCCCCTCGTGCCCACGGTGCGAGGGGATTTTTTTTAGTGTTAAGTGATTAGCGGTAAGAGATTAGTTTTTCAAAGACTAATCTCTTACCGCTAATCACTTAACACTATTTTCCGTGGCTGATTTCGCGATTTTTTGCTATTTTTGTGCGGTTAAAAAACGCAGCGAATTTTCTTTTTTAGAAAGTGTAACCAATCGGGTATTACTGCGTTTAATAGCCACCTCAAATAACTTGGGGTAATTTTCCAATCACC
>JADZBJ010000422.1 GCA_020852155.1 Saprospiraceae bacterium
GCAGGCCGCGAATGATGGCTTTCTGGTACAGCGCGTATTCAAAGCCAGCGTATTTTTTGCTAATGGCCTCGTTGTACAAAGCCAGCGCGTCGTTGTAGTTTTTGTTTTTGAAATGGCAGTCGCCCGCGCGCAAAACCGCATCGCCCAGCACCGCCGAGCGGATTTGTTCGTTGCGTACATCGCTGCGTTTGAAACCGTCAACAGCATTTTTGAAATGCGTGAGGGCTGACCTGTAATCTTTGAGTTTCAGGTAATTGTAACCCTGAATGTAGTTACCCATCGTCAGGTTGCTTTCTTCGGGCAGGTCGTTGTAGGCTTTGCCGCTATTGAGGAAAGCTGTTAAATGTTGCTTGGATGCGGCGTATTCGCCGGTTTCGTTGCTGATGCTACCCAGCCAATAGGAGCAGAGCGATACCACCCGTTTGTCGAGCGGAAAATCCAGCGATTTGTTGAAATAGCGGCGCGCTTCGTCTTTCTGATTATTTTGGTAGAGTTGCAAACCGCGCTGGAATGTCACCTGCTGATAGGTTTCATCGAGGCGACGGGTGCGATTTTTCATACCTTCGAGTGTACCGATGGCACGGTCGTAATCGCGGGTATTGACAAAAATTTCGCTCATCAGGGCCTGCGCGTCATCGTAATATTTTGATGTGCTTGGAATGCGTTGCAGGGCCTCGATCGCATCGCGGTCGTACTTGAGTTCGTAGCTCAGTTTGGCGTAGTTGATGAGCGCGTCTTCTTTGACCGACTTGTCGTAGTTCATGTTGGCCGCCTGACCGAAGGCATTGCGGGCCGCGAACTTGTTTTTGGTTTTCAGGTAGCAGTCGCCGAGGTGGTAAAGGCCGTTTTGACCGAGCAATGAATCCTGTTTCGACAGGTTTTCAAAGTTGTCAATGGCTGGCTTGTAGTAACCGTTTTGGTATTGCGTGTAGCCCAACTGGTAGTAATCGGCCGGGCGCAATGGCGCGCCGTTGGTGGCAGCGTATTCCAGGTAAGGCATGGCCTTTTTGTAGTCGTTTTGTTCGAAGTACGCCTGACCGACCAGTTGATTCAGTTCGGCGGCATTCTTCATATCATTTTGGCGGGCCTTGGGCGCACCGTAAGCAATCACCTGGTCGTATTTCTTTTGCGCAGCATAGATCTGCGTGATGTAATACGGCACGGACTGCTTGTATTTGTCGGATTGTTCGCAGCGCTGGAACGACTTGAGGGCCTCGTCGTAGCGCTTTTCATAGAAAGAGCAGCAGCCCGAATAATAGTTGGCCGGGTAGTACCATTCGCTGCGCGTGTTTTCTTTTATGCTGGAAAATTCGCGTTTGGCCTGCGGAAATTTCTTGGAAACGAACAGCGCGTAGCCGCGTTTGAATTGAATTTCGTCGCGCAGTTTGCCCGTCCCGGCTGGCGCCATGTCGTAATAGACCAGCGCTTTGTCGTACTCTTTTTTATCAAAGTAGTAATCGCCGATTTCGAGTGCGGCCTGACTGGCCACGGGCGAGGGTGCATTTTCGCGCAAGAAGTCCAGCGTCAGTTTTTCGGCTTCGGGTTGTCCGAGTCGAACGGCGCATTTGGCATGATAGAGTTCTGCGTCGGTTTTAATGGCTTTCCATTCCGGTTCGTTGACCGGGCGGAGTATGTCCATTGCCGATCGAAATTCTTTTTGCGCCAGCGAATAGAGTTGTTGGTTGTAAAAATCAATGCCACGGCGGTGCGCCAGGGTGGCTTCAGTGAAAATGGTCGTTTGCTGGGCATTCAGCGCCGAAACGGCCCAAATAACACACAGGAAGGCAAAAAGACTTTTCCGAAAGAACATAAAGTTGGAAATTGAGTGTCAAGCAGGTGAGTTGGCTTTGGCGTATGGGAAAGGCTTATAACGGCTATTCCGAAACACCCAAAGGGCACATAACGCCTGCCAGTAAAAAAACTTGTTCAGAAGGTGTCAGGATAGTCTTCATTCTAACGCGAATCTGCAAAATTCCCATTCGCCGCGCGATTTTTTTCAGGAAAAATTAACGAAGAGCGTTGATTGATTCGATTAGGTCCGATTGATTCGATTTTTTCATCATTTCGAACGAGAGAAATCCGCGTAAATCCGCAATATCCGTAGCATCCGCGTTTTCACCACTAAGGCACTGAGGCGCACTAAGAGACACTAAGAAAAACTGATGTGTCACCTAAATCCGCGTTTTTCAATCCGCGTCATCCGCGTTCCATCTATGCTACGGGTGTACGCTACGCGTGCAATCGAATCAATCTTAAAATCCGATGGTTTTCTTTTCGGTTTTGCCCTGTTTTTTGAGGGCCGCCATTCGAATGCCTGTAACAGCCGCCTCGACACCTTTGTTACCGTATTTGCCACCGGCGCGGTCACGGGCCTGTTCTTCATTGAAAGTCGTCAGCAAGCCAAAAATGAACGGACGTCCCATCATGACAGCCATACTCGCCAGGCCGGAGGCGACAGCCTGATTGATATAATCGTCGTGGTTGGTTTCTCCTTTAATGACACAGCCGAGGCAAATGATCGCATCCGGGTTGTGTTGTCCGGCCATCAGTCGCGCGCCGATGGGTAGTTCGAAGGAGCCGGGCACCTGAGTCGTGTGGATATTTTCGGGTTTTGCGCCGTGTTTGATGAGCGTGTCGTAACAGCCCTCATACAAGGCATGCGTGATGTCAGGGTTCCATTCAGACACAACAATGCTGAAGATCATGTCACTAGCGTCCGGAATGGTGGTTTCGTCGTACTGCGATAGATTGGAAAGTGCTGAAGCCATTTTTCGAGTGAATAAAAAGTAAAGGGTAAGGTTGGAGGGTAAAGGAATTGGTTATTGGGTTATTTTAGTGAGGACTTCTTCGACGATATATGCGCCTTGGCTCATGTCGCCGCTGGTCCATTGCCATTTTTCATGTAATCGGATTCGTCCATCGGGTAAAAGTTCGGGTTCTGACAGACAAACGCCGGTTTGCAATTCGCCCTTAACATTCATGTGATGATATCGCATATCCAGCCGACCGTGTTCATCCACTTTGGCGATCAGGTGACCTTGAACCACATCGCCGCCCGAATATTCAGCCGTAACGATGTTGCCTTGTTGATGATAATGAAACAGCGTTTCACCAGATACTTCGCCATTTTCGGTATTCACTACGGGCCGAAAGTAACGGTTATTGTAATTGAGCATGGAAAATTTCAGGAAAAAAAGACGGGAATACGTCAATCCAACAAGAGTTTTACCGGACAATGGTCTGAATGCACCACGTCGTTGAGTTGTCGTGCGTCACGAACGCGGTCGCGCAAGGCTTCCGAAGCCGTTTGGTAGTCAATGCGCCAACCTTTGTTGTTGGCTCTGGCTCCGGCCCTGAACGTCCACCAACTGTATTCAATCAATTCCGGGTTAGTATGTCTGAAGGTGTCAATGAAACCGAAGTCAAGCCATTTGGACATCCATGCACGTTCTTCGGGCAGGAATCCGCTGCTATTTTTATTGCCTTTCGGGTCGTGAATA